>JACZJL010000027.1 GCA_014860585.1 Bacteroidales bacterium
AATGCCACAATAGAGCAGGCGCAGCACACTATCGGAAGGCGCCGCTTGCCGCAAGCGCTCAAGTTCTTCCAATATCTCCAGGCTGGCCTGAACAGCCACATCTGCCTGATCCGGCTCAAAATAGGCCAACACACTGTCGCCAATGAATTTGGTAACCTCGCCCCCTTGCCGGCTAAGTACCTGCGTACAAATCTCAAAATATTGATTTACCAGTTTGCTGAGATCCTCCACCGGCAACTTTTCACTCATTAATGAAAAAGAGAAGATATCGCTCAACAGAACAATCTTCTCTACTTTCCGGGGCTGAACATGTAAGGGATTGAGCCCTGCATTGATCATACGAAGCACGGCTGATTGGGTGTATTTTTCGATAACCCCGTGGGATTCCACCAGGCTGTTGAGCAAAATCCGAACCGGGCGGATGAGCGCATTCGCGGAATGATCCAGATTGATGGTAGTCATTGACCATTCAGGAAAATGCCGATCTTCAATATCCGGCTCGGTTTTAAGACAAACAATATCAGTATGCCGCGGGTCAGCCAAAATTTTCTCATACAACTCAGCCAGGGTTTCATCCTCCCCTTCGATGATCTGGAAGAAAAGCTCCCCAAAATAAATCAGGACGCCCGTAATATTTTTCTGTTGGTTATTTCGACCGGAAATAGCCCCGATTTCCTCCAACTCGGCATCCGGCAAAGGAGCGGCCAGGCGGCTCATATAGGTTATCCGTTTCATGGCAAATAATCTGTTGTTTGATTTGTGGCGGACAAACACAAGGTCAAAACTGCAAAGGAAAAATGCAACTGCTTCGCTAAACGATTGCCTGGTCTCAAATCATCGTTTTTAATTAGCCCTCTGTTCTCATTTTCACTCTTCATCTTTCTCCTGATTATGGTCTTCGCTTTTATGCTGATTTTTTTTGGGTCAAAGATAGTTTTTAATCGAAATTCAACGCGGCCGGTAGTTTTATCTCTGAATCGGAGGTAACAGGTTTTAATTCAAATCATTTTCATTTTGCACACTCAGGAAAAGTGATCAAAGTTTCTTCGTTCATCAACACAAAATAGGCGCTGCCAGGCTGTAGGTTTGTCAGGGTAAAAATTTCATAATCGGGCCAGTAAAGTTCATTGCCGGCAATTTGTTTGACCATCACGAGTCCTGAACCTGCAAAGAGTTCCTCAATTTCCACCGGGCACTCCGAAAGCACCGGAATCAGGTTCCAGCCCGGTTGAAGCGTGAGGGTTTTGTCAATAGCCGAAAAGCCGGAAAAATGCAACTGACCCGGGTTGGTTGTTTTGATAAAATATCCCTTCTTGTAATCCCAGTTTCCTATTGAGTTCTGGCCGGTTGCAGGATAATAGACGCCGTTTTGAGTCTGCAAAATGATCAGGTCGTTGCCCAGTTGTGTGAAAAGGGTATCGAGATTGTTATACACCGGGTTGATGTTACTTGAAATCCCCGACCAGTTGGCTGAAAGCTGAATGGTTTGGCTGGCGCAAACAATCCCTGAGTCGGGAATGGAGAGTTCGGACAGATAGCCCGAAATATTTGAGCCGTCGGGGTTATCGGCGCTACGGACGGCGTAGTAATACCATTTCTCTGATTCAATATTTACATCATCAAAAGTATTGCCCTGGAACCAACCTGGGGAAAGAGGCAATGAATTGGATAAATCCGGGCTTTCCGACCTATAAACCTTGTAATAGTGATTTTCATTCGCCTGCCAGGACAAAGTTATTTTCTCTCCCGAACACTTCGAAGCTGCAAAATTCGCAGGCGCATCCAGCAGGTAGCTGAAACCATAATCGGAGAGGATGATTTCGTCCTGTATTGTTGGGTTTTGAGCGGTCAGCCACAGGTTGATCCTGAGGTTTTCTTTTCCCGGTTCCGGCAGATAATTCCCGGTATAAACCCACTTCTTGATTAATGATGAGTCGGGATTGAGGCTGACAAAAACCACTGAATCCCTGTACCAACTGAAGGAGTGAATTGTGCCGAAATTGGTTCCGGCATTGTAGCGCAGCAGGTTCCCGGCCGGCTCCCAGGGCTGTATCACAAACTGGGCATTGGTGGGGTCACCGGCATTGCCCCAACGGGAAAACTCAAAGTCAATCTCGCGGTAGTAGCTGTTTGGGTTTTGCGACAATGGGCTGACATCGTCCCAGGTAAAAAAACCAAAAACGGTTTTCGGATCAAGTACATTGGGATTGCTGTTGTATACAAAATGGTATTTTCCGTAACCCAACGCAGTGTCGGCAATGATTTCGGAGCTGTAATACGCCCCATTTTGTTTGGTGATTTTCAGATGCAACTGGTTGTTGGCATCAATCCAGACATTTTGGGCGCCGGCAGAAAATAAATTGTTACCCGGACCAACCGGATTGTTATCAAAAGTTTCTTTTACCACCCAGTTATACCTGCTGTCTGGCCAGGTGATCCGGCGGCTGCCGTGCGGTCGGGCGACAACATCATAAGGCAAACCGAACAGGAAACCCGGAAGATTTCCACCGCCGACAAAGGGCGGATTGGGGGTGCCATTTTGCCAGAGACAAACAAAAAAACGTGTGCAATAGTGATCGTTTCCACCCGAGATAAACTGTATGGAAAACGTCCCATCTGGGTTTACCGGTGTCAACGGGTTTGCTGTCGAAGGCTTTGGCCCCCACCAGCCGCCGGCCTCCTGGACAAATACATAACAAACAATAAAGTAATTACCGGGATTGGTCACATCTGTTTTACCATGAAGCAGCCCTTGTTGACTAAATTCAGGAAATGAGCTAATTTCGATAGTTTGTGCGGATAAAATCGGCTGAAAGGCAATCACCAAAAGTATCGCTGTGATAAAATTTCTTGTCATTCATTTAAACTTAAACGGTTTGATCTTTTTAAAAATCAGGCTCTTGACAATAATGAGTACCTGAAAATGAGGTATAAAACCACACCACAATAGGCACAATAGGGCACATTAGTATCCCTTTTGTAATTAGTCTCTGCCAGAAAACTATTAAAGTTGAAAATCATTTTTTACCCCAACCCTCCCGAAGTCTCGGGATAAACTCCGGGAGCAATGATTTTCAACGATTTACTCCCTTTTCCCGAAGGGATCCCTATGGGAAGGGCGGGGTAAATAAATCGTTGAAAATCAAATTTATGGAGTTTTCTGGCAGATACTAATTATTTTCTATTGTGTCTAATGTATTGATTAATAAACAGAAACAAAAAAAATGGAGCATGCACCTGGCAGGCGCACACTCCATCACTTATTCAAAAATCCAATGATTATTCAATCACAATCTTCTTCACAAGCGTATTTACTGCGTTCGAGAGGCGGACGAAGTAAATCCCTTTAGCCTGATCGGTAAGATTGATCGTTGCGGTTCCGTTCATTTTAGCTGAATACACCTGTTGTCCCTGAATGTTGGTAACCATCACGTCATAGTTGCCTTCGATATCGGTTGCCAGGGTAAAGACTCCTGTTCCCGGGTTTGGATAAACGGCAAATGAAGCGGTTTGAACTTCATTAATTCCGGTTGCACCCATCTTGAATCCGGTAATGACAGAAAGGCCGTTTTCGGCAAAGGTTCCATCACAGTTGGCAAGGCTTTGATCAAATATGGGAGTAACAGCCATTTCAGTTCCATTTCTGAAAATCCTGAACGACATCTGCTCATTTTGCATCAGACCATCTTTTGCTTCGGTTGTGATGTCATTGCCATAAACCACCAGGGGCAATACTTGTCCTTCGCCTTTGTATTGAGCCAAACCGACACAGGTTCCGAAAGCATCAAATACGCCGACAAAATCACCGGAAAGAAGTTGTGTAGCATTTACCGAAATGATGTGCTGCATGCCGGTTGATCTGGCGTCATTCCAGGTAGTTATGTTGATCGTTTTAGACAATGTTGGATGAACTGCCGATTTTGGCGGCACAGTTCCGAAGTCGAGTGTAGCAGGTTGGGCAAATTTTGTCAGGTAAGCAAAACCAGGATAAAGCGTTTCGAGTGCGGACGGAACTCCGGGAACAATACCGCCATAAGGCCAGTAAATCAGAGCGTTGGTGATGTCGAACATAAAGTCAACAGCAGCGCCGAGCGGCACAACCACGTCGTTGACGCTGGCAGGTCCTTCGCTCAGAACAGGCACAAAATGGGTTCCTGGTTCAAAGCTAACCGTTCTGTCGGTAAGTTCAGCGCCGGTAAATTCAAAATTAACACCTGAGGAGAATTTCACTTTGTATCCTTTATAGGTATCCCATTCGCCAATGGTGTTGATGTTTTGTGATGGCCAGAAAATCCCGGTGTTTGAAAGCAGGATAACCATATCATCGATGATTGGTGCAAAGAGATCTTCCAAAGCTACTCTTTCTTCAGGGATTACATTGCTCGAAATGCCATGCCAGCCTGCGGTGTAGTCGGGGCAGATGTCGCAACTGTTCCAGCAAACAGCCGTCAGAACAACATCAGCATCAACCGTCAGCACGCGGTTGGTGTAAGGGCCAGTTGTCATCGTACATGGTTCGCCGGGCATAAATTCTTCCTGAATGGCCCAGTTGTCCATGGTAAATTTATATTCATACATGCCATCCATCAACGAGAGGGTGGTTTCATAAACTCCGTCCATATCCGGGTCGGTCATTTGGTTGCAGTCGCCGCACCATCCATTAAAGTTTCCACTGACATAAACATTTGAATAATTTCCGCTGAAATAAGCCAAATCAACCCTGAAGGTGACATTTTTTGGTTGGGGTTCTTCGCCGCAGGCATAGCAACTGTTCCAGCAAACCAATGGCAGAGCGGTGCTCCCGGTCACTGTGAGGGCTCTGTTGTGGTATCCACCTGATGTAATCACACAAGGCTCACCTCCCTGAAACTCTTCCTGAACGTTCCAGTTGTCAAGGGTAAATTTATATTCATAATTTCCATTTTCCAATAAAAGCTCGGCTTCATAAACATCATCCATATCAGGGTCAAGCAGTTGATTGGCATCGCCCGACCAGCCGTTGAAGGAGCCACTGACATAAACATTGGTGAACTCTCCGGCATATTCCGACATGTCGACCCGGAAGGTGATTGCAGCAGGACCGGCAGGCTCACAAACTGCTTCAAACGGCACGGTGATGTCGCCCTGACTTAACATCCAGTTCCCTTCAAAAGAAACTTTGCTCCATAAGACGTTCAGTGTAACATCGGAGGGAGGAGTACCTACCCATGACAATGTCCGGCTGATTTTTCCCGGAACAGAAGTATTTTCGCCCGAAACAGCGGCGCCGCTTCCACCGGTTACGATTAACAAATCTACCGGATCGGCATTTGCAGATGAAACCTCTACAAGCATAGATGAAGCATCCAGATTTGTAATGGTCAAAAAGACTGCCGATGGCAATTCTGCTGTAATTCCAAAATGATAAACCAATGTTTCGCAATAAGCGGATGTTGGAACGGGTCCGGCCACGGTGAAATTGACTGCATAGGTCTGCATAGTTTCTTCATCCTCAGCAGTAACAACTACTTCGGTAGTGCCGGGTAATGCTGCTGCGGGATTCACAACATGACTTGCAGCAGGATTGGTGGTTGTTGCGGTGACTACAGGTACTTCGGTTGTACCGAATGGCAACTCAACATCGTAGCTGAAAATATTCGGGGCAAATCCCGGAACGGTAGTTCCATCCACCTGGAGATCGCTGAGGGTAGCATCTGCCAGCGTGTTGGACGGATTTTTCCAGAAATACCAGTTGTCGAAAAATACGGTTCCGTTTCCATCTACCTTAAATTGGAAAACGTCGGCAAGGTTCACCGGTGGGACGAAATGGGTCAATGGGATATCCACACTTACCCATGTTTCAGCTGTAATTGGAAGTGTATAGAAAGTTTCAGCGCCCGGGCTGATCACGAAAAATCTCAACAGCGTTGAATTTGGCGTCCAAAAGTCCACATGGATATACTCATAACCCGAAACATCCTGATTGGATCCGAATTGAGTTCCCTGGTAGTTGAGATTCATGTAACGTAAAGTATTATTTCCTGCTGCAACATAATCAACTGTCACTTGTGTGACCTGCGACCAGTTAGGATTGAAGTTGGTCCCGGGCAGATTGGCATAAGCATCAGAATAAATCGAAAGTACATTTTCCTGAGCGTGAGGCGGGATTAGAGGAGCAGTTGTTGGCTCGGGCGGAGGAGGGGCAAGAAAACCGTCAGGTACCTGGATATTGTCAAAGTAGATAATACGGTCGCCCGGACGAGCTGTAAAATCAAAATCGGGAATTATTACAATGAGGCTGTAAGTGCTTCCGATTTTTCCAGAGAAGTCGAACGTAATTTCTTCCCATTGATTAATCAGCGTGTTGGGCACCTGTATCTCGATGGCGCCGCTTAACCCTTCGAACTTCATCCCAACGTTGCTGATGTTGGGTTTGTAAACCATGATCTTGACAATGGAGTTGGTTGCGTCAAAAGTGAACTCTCCATCGCCACTGGTCAAGCACAATGCCCAGGGATTTCCAAATTGACGTACTGTAAATTTAGCTGCCGTAGCGCTTGTGTTGAGGCCTGAGTTATCCGGATTAGCAGTAAACTCAAGTGGTGGATTGTCGGCATTCTCTCCCACATTCCACGTCCAGTCTGCACCGGTACCACCCGGTTCAAAGTCAATGGTGTGCGTGCTTTGCGCAAACGTGTGAAGCGCAAATAGCATCATTAATGCAAGTAATACATTTTTCATAAGCTTTAAATTTTAATTGATTGAAAATAAATTGATTAAACTAAATTACCTGTAAATTTATCAAAAGTAAACTTTCTCTCTGAATTGATTTAATAAAATTGACGCCGGCGTTCTATTGTTTCACTAATTTGCCTGTTCTGATCGTAAATTCGTCTTCGACCCTAATGAAATAAACTCCTTTGCCCAACATACTGACATCCAGTTTTTCACCAGTGGCAATATTGTTTTTGGTTAAAACCAGTTTTCCCCACAAATCGTAAATTGAAATCTGAGCTACATCATTGATATTACTGAAATACAATTCATTGGTAACCGGGTTTGGATAAAATGATAATGGCGATGCCGATGGATTTTCAACACCCACCGCCGTGCAATTCGATCCGACTACGTATTGGATGTAAGTTGTTACAGACATTCCACCCTGGTAGGCAAACTTACAGGCATAGCTGATGGTTTCGCCTATTGTCTGGCCGCTGATCGTTGCTACGAAAAGTCTTCCGCTTACATGGGTCATTGGGATTTCGGTGAATGGATTTTGTTTCCACAAGTAAGCCACAACGCCGATTTTGTTATCAAACAATTCAAAATGGATGACCACATTGGTTCCGACGGTTTCGTAAGTCCATTTGTAGCCGTCGGTGAATGTGCCCTGCGATGCTGCGGTGGAAGTTCCCGAACAAAGCATCAGCGGATCAACGGTGATGTTCACCGGTTGTGAGGTACTTTCTGCCCCTTCGTTATCGGTGGCTTTAGCTACAAGTACATAATCGCCTTCATAGGGGAACCACTGATAAGTGTATGGTGCAGAAGTTATCGTGCTGATCAGCACATCATTGGCAAAGAACTCAACTTTCTGAACTGTTCCGTCAAAATCGCTGGCCATAGCGGTGATGGTAACAGGTTTTCCTTCGGTAAAAACTGCGTTATTCGCAGGAGAAATCAACGCTACAGTTGGTGGAGTATTCTCGAATGGCGTTACCATGACAAGAACGTCATCAAAATCGGTGCGTAAATCGGGGTTCGCAACCTGAAGCCTGAAACTGTAAACGCCCTCCACAAGCCCATTGATTGTTGGATTTACTGCAGTTGGATCTGAAAAAATTACAACAGATGGGCCATAATTCTGCGACCATTCAAAAGTGAGTGGATTTCCGCCCGACTCGGTACTTGCAGAGCCATCGAGCGTTGCTGAATTTAATGGGAGAACGACCTTAAAATCATCCCCGGCATGGGCAATCGGATAGGTAAAATTAAGGTCTCCTGTTCGGGTAAAGGTCATTTTTCCAAAATTAAACTCTCCATTTGAAAACGCAACCCGAAGCAGGTGTTCGCCTGGTGTAAACGGAATTCCGGTAACTGTTTTGGTAGCCCAGATATCCCATCCCGATGTTGATGTAACGGCGATCGGACCGGTAATGGCCTGGCCATCCAACTCGAGGTGAAATGGACCGCCACCCGCCGAATTGTTGGAGGCATAGCGGAATGCGAGTGAATAAAGACCCGATTGGGCAACGTTCACGGTGTATTCAAGCCATTCTCCGGATATAATATATTCTACAGTTGCCCCTTCATTGGGATCTAAAAAAGCATCCACAGATTCGTCGGTTCTGTAATCGCCCTCATTGTTGGCTGTTGCATCGAAGTAAGCAATATTCTGTCCTTTCCCGCCAATGTAAAAATCGTAGTTCCCGGGCTGGATGACGCCTGGAATGGTTGAAGCGGTTCCGCCATAAGGGTATTGATCGCCAACCTGTACTTTTACCATATTGGTGATGTTGAACCGGTCTCCATCATATATTTTAGCATAAAAGCTATGAATCCCAAATTGTAGATTGGTGGCGTTAAAGTTGAAGGGTGGCGAGGTAATAATTCCGATAGAATTGGCGCCATCCATAAATTCAACTTTTGTTGGTGTACCACCCGAAACTGTTAAATTCAGTTCAACCGATCCACCAATATAAGCCTGCTGAAAAGGAGTAGCAATGACCCCGGTGAGGGCGCAATCGAGACTGGTCACCATTTTTCTTGCCGGGACTGCCAGTTGGTATCCGTCGGAAAAAGTCACAGTGATGGGCGATCCTGAATAATTGTTGGCCACGTAGTTTGTGTTTCCATCCAGGTGAAATGCAGCAGCGATGGGGTAATCAGCAGTTATTCCGGCATTTACTTTCCCTAAAGCATTCATGGCATGCACCCAGTGATAGGTCTGGGCATCGGAAACGCCGAATTTTAATTGTCGATCGGGATACGAATTGTACATTTCAATGGCCTGAGAAGGGTCAATGAAAGCCAGGAATTTCCACCACTCGTCGTGCCAGAGGTTTGGATTGGGTTCGTTATTCAGGATGCCGGTGTTGGCTGCCACTTCGCTCCACAGCTCCAGGGCATAAGCAGCATTCAGCCCAAGGTAAAGCGAGCCACCCTGAATTGGATAAATTTCGATACCGTAAGAAGCGGCAATATCCCCGGTCCAAAAAGTCTGGTTGTCGTAAGCATTCCCCCAAAGACGGGAGATTAGGGCATATTGCTGAGTTGGGGGGAAGTTTCGGTGATTCATGTCCATGTAGTATTCTTCAATGCCGGTGTATTCGGTGGTGTAAATATAAATTCCCAGGTCGCGTATGGCGTCATCCCCAATTGCAGCACCCCAGTTGATCAGCGCTGAAGCGAAGACCATCGCTTCGGAACTTGACTCCTGGTTATTCCCCTGCGGGTAAATGGCAAAACCATCGGCCCAACTGTGGCCGGTATAAGGATTAAAGTTTCGCAGGTAAGGAAACATCGGATCGTTTCGGTCAGCCGCAGCTGCATCGCGAACAAGCAAATTCACCATACCGCCCCAGCCCTCAGCCCAACCCGGCTCGTATTGTTCTACAAAAGCGCAGGCCTGGATAAAATAACCCCAGTGGAAATGGTGATCATTCAACCCGCCGTCCTGTCCGTGCCCCGCCGGATAGCCAATCATTGCCGACCAGGTGGAATTGTAGTAAAACAAAAAAGCCACTTCACCCGGCTCTGCCTTGAACCAGTCCTCCAAACGTGTTTTGATGGTATTCAGCATTTTGTTTCGCGATTCGAGATTTCCCATCAAATCGGCAATGCGGGCTGTTTGCAGAAGTTGGTTAAAAATCTGGCCTTCGTTGTAAGAGTCAGTCCAGGTGGCCATTACCGAATTTTCGAGACTTTCAACTTTCTCGGTTAATTCAAGGGGAGAGAATCCTTCGCTGTAAAAATCAACATAAGGCATAGTGGGGAGGACACCATTAAATGTATTTTCCACACTGAAACTGTTGCCGGCCATAGTTTTCATTTCACCACGAATTACCGCATAACTGTATCGGTCAGGAACCGGCGAGTCGGCAGCCAGGTTAGCCCACTGGTGCGGCAAGAGTCCGAGCAGCATGTTGGTGTTGGCGCCCTCTTTTATGTCGGTCTCAACCTCAAAATCGGTTCGCATCACCGAAGTGCTTTCATTGTAACTGTAATTGGCTGTGGTATTTACCGGAAACACATAAGCGTATTGCTTGTATTCATTGGCCACTGCAGCAACGTTAGAGGCAGTGAGCGGAATAAAAGCGAGCGACCAGTAATTTTTACCGTTCAGGTCTGAAGTGTAAACGTTACCCGTTTGTGTCCATGTACTGCCGGTGGGAGCGTAAATGGCGAAATCGGCGCCGTTGCGCGCATCCACCACGAGGATCATTTCATTGGAAACGGTCACTGTACCCTGATTCACTGTTACCCGGGCCACGTCGCTCTGATTTTTGGTAAAATACAAAAATGGCATTCCAACTCCTGCAGTAGCCTGGAAACGACGCGTTCCATCGTTCCAGTCAAACGTTACCGTCCAGTCGGAATAATCAGAAACCTTGGTAGTGGTGGCTGACAAACCTGAAACGCCCACAATCACCGGCTGAATGTCGTCAATCGGGCCAAAGGGAATGTAGGTTACCAAAAGCCCCTGCGGGGTCGTTTTCATAGTAAAAGGATAATTAAAAAGATTGGAGGCCTGGCCGGTCTTTGCCACTGCCGACCACCAGTCGTTGGTTGGAACGGGTTTACCCACAGCATTTCCGCTCAGGTGCGGAGTGCCTGAAGGATAAGTGTTCCTGCCAGCCGGATCCACGCCGGGGAAAACGGTAGTATAGCTACCGTTCCCGACCTGGACAAATTGTCCAAACCCTTGCTGCACCAATGCAATAAGCAGAATGCTCAGGATAATTATTATTGTTTTTTTCATTGTTAAATCCTTTCTGTGTTTTGCATTGCTGCAGGTTAAAGGTTTGTTAGTTCAAATTAAATTATTTATCTAAAAAATATTAAATATCAATTGGTTCCAATATTAAGGAGCACAAACCGGGAATGTAAGCGTGAAACCGGCAGTTGAATAAATATAATATGCTTTGCCGGGGACAAGTTGCCCGAGAGTTGTGATTCCGTTTTCAGGCCATGCAAGATTGTATCCGGCGATCTCCTTGATCATGATGATCTCACTGTGGGCATCAGTTAAATCCTGCACCGAAACTTCGCAGGCGCTCAATACCGGCAGATAAGACCAGCCCGATGGAACACTTATGGTAGAACCAGCCATTTCTGCGCCTGAGAAAGTAATCTGTGCAGGAGCGTTCATTTTGACAGCATATCCATTTTGCGGTTCCCAATTGATTAGGGTGTTGGTTCCGATTTCGGGATAATAGAAGCCATTCTGGCCAACAAGGATAATTAATTCATCCTCAAATGGCGCCAGTAAATCTTCCAACGCGGGATTGGCAGGGATCACATAACTTGAAATACCACTCCAGCCGGCATTGAGCTGAATAGCCTGCTCAACCGGAACATCCAGCAAATTGATGTCATCAAAATAAAACAAGCCGGGTTCCAGGTGACCTTCGCCCCCAAATTGAACCACAACCTGGTCGTAATTCACGCTATCGGCTACAAAGCTGAAGTCGAAAACAAGGGTCAGCCATTGATCAAAATCATTCACTTCATGATAAAATACTGACTGTGTAGTGTAGGCTAATGCTCCAAGTAGGCTGTTTTGCAATTTAAGCTCAATTTTTGGTAAAAGAGCGCCGGTATAATTGTTGGATGAAGGAAAATATACTTTCATCTCAAACTTGTTCCGCTCCGTCAGATCCATCCTGTGTTCGAGGATAAACTGCGCATTAGTGTATTGAAAAGTGCCTGATCTGTCGTATTCAGCCACATTGTTACCGGCATTAACAGGATCAGCAACCACAACCAACGGCATCAGACCCGGATCCTGGAAAAACCATTCGCTGATGGTAGCATAGCCGTCGTCTTCGAAATTATCCTGAACGTCAAGCGCAAGTAAAGGCTTGTAGAGGGCAATGCCGGTTGGAGGCGGCCCCATCAGTTCATCGAAGAAAAAGGTGTTGTTGGTATTGCTGCCAAAATCGAAGAAGACGATGATACGATCGTACAGATCAGACTCAGCACCGGCAAAGTCGAAAATCAGTTGCTGCCATACATCAGGCGTTGTAACTGAAGCGGTACGTTCCTGGAAAAGGGCAGGATTTGTAGAGTTCTCCAGTTTGAGCAACACCTCGCAGGCCACCGGTGCATGAACTTTCAGCAGGAAGATGCTGGAATTGCTGAAATTCACCGTTGCATCGAGCAAAGTATAAATATTGGCAAAGGCCTCGCCCGATCTCTCCCATGAGCCAACAGTCGGGCTGGTGTTGATCCCTGAAATATCTGGGTTTGCAACTGCTGCCGGGTCATTCGGCCAGCCTGAAAATTCAACATTTACGTTGTCATCAAAATCGATGTATATATAATCGGGCAGCACCAGTTCAGAAACGCTGATGTAATGGTATTTAGTGATTTGATCCGACAGGAAAGTTGTCTGGGCTTTTAGGTAAACGGTGTAATTGCCTGGTGATTCGTAGGTGTATGTAGGATTTTTCAATTGTGAGTCAATAACACCATCACCATTAAAATCCCATCTCCATCCGGTTGGCGAACCTGTTGAGAGATCGGTAAACTGCACAGTCAAGGGTGAATATCCGGAGAGAGGTTCGGCAGAAAAGTTAGCTTCAATACCTGTGATGGGACCCAAAAGTCTGAAATCATCAAAATAAAACTGTGCCGGTATGTTGTGGCCTTCGCCGCCAAGTTGAATCACGATCTGGTCATAATCCTCAATATCTTTGGCTTCAATGAAATTAAAGGTAAGCGTCACCCACTGGTCAAAAAGAGTCACCGGTTGAATAATCTCAGTCTGGGTTGTCCAGGCATTTGCACCAAGTAAGCTGTTCTGCAATTTAATGGCTGCCGTTGGAGTCAGATCACCCTGGTAATTATTCGAGGAAGGGAAATATACTTTCATCGAAAACTTGCGGCGGGCAGTAAGATCCATTCGATGGTCGAGTTCGACTTTGGCATTTGTGTATAGGAAATTTCCTGAACGGTTATAATCAGCCACATTGTTTGAAGCATTTACCGGATCCTGGGTTATGGTCAGATCGGTTGGAGTGTCTGCATCCTGGAATTTCCAGCCAGAAACAGTTGCATAGCCATCGTTTTCAAAATTATCCTGAACATCCAGTGCCAGGTAAGGCTTAGGCTCTACAATCTCACAAACTGCTGCAAAAGGAACAGTGATATTTGCCTGGTTCAATTGCCAGTTGCCACCAAAAGATACCTTGCTCCACAACACATTTAAGATCACATCCTCAGGAGGAGTTCCTGCCCAGGTCAGCGTCCTGCTAATTTTTCCAGGTACAGAAAAATTCTCCTCTGAAATAGTAGCACCACTGCCACCTTCAACAATTAGCAGATCAACGGGATCATCATTTGCAGATTCTATTTCCACAATCATTGATGCAACGCCTGTATTGGCTATGGTGAGATAAATGGCAGAAGCCAGTTCGGCGGGATTGCCAAAGTGCCACACTTCGGTTTCGCAATAGTCTGACAAAGGAACGGCGCCAGCCACAGTGAAGGCAATGGAGTAAGTTTTATTCACACTTCCATTGGCTGATGTTACCACAACATCAGTTGTTCCGGGCAATGCTGCCGCATTGTTCACCACATGGCTGGCCAATGGGTCGGTTGTTGTAGCTGTAACCTCAGGGACTTCAGTTGTTCCTTCGGGCAACACAACCGAATAGTTTAGAACAGCAGGTGAAAACCCTTCGACGGTCTCCCCATCTACCTGAAGATCACTTAACGTGGCATCGAATCCCGGTCCGGCGGGACTTTTCCAGAAATACCAGTTATCAAACCATACATCACCATTCCCCACTACTTTAAATTGAAATATTTCTGAAAGGTTAACAGGCGGACTGAATGATTCTAAAGGAATGTCAATACTAACCCAGGTTTCGGGGGTGATATCCAGAACAAATCCTTCTTCCATTGGGCCTGGGCTGATCAGAAAGAATTCGAGGCTGGTGGAGTTGGAAGTCCAGAAATCAAGGTGGAAATTTTCATATTCAGAAACATCCAGACTTACCAATTCCGTTCCCTGGAAATCCAAACCCTGATATCTTAATGTATTGTTTCCTGCAATGGAGTAATCAAGGGTAACAATGGTTTGCTGCCCCCAGAAGGGATTGAAATTGGTTCCCGGCTGATCATCGTATGCATCGCTGTAGATCGAAATCACGTCTTCTGCAGCATGGGTCGGTATGGGCGGAGCTGTTGAGGGCTCAGGACTCATGACGGTGAAGTGGACATTGTACGTCAGCGTTGTTGTTTCATCTTGTGAAGTAACAACCAACGAAGTTGTTCCGGGAAGGGCCGGAGCGGGGTTAATCACAAGGGCTGCTGCAGGATTGGTTGTAGTTGCAGTAACTTCAGGTACGATAGTGGTTCCATAGGGCAAAGCCACATTGTAGTTCAACACGGTAGGAGCAAAGCCAGGCACAGTGACATCATCCACCTTCAGGTCGCTCAATGTAGCATCTGAGGCAAATCCTGTCGGGTTTTTCCAGAAATACCAATTGTCAAAATAGACCGTACCGTTTCCAACAACTTTAAATTGAAAGACATTGGCAAGATTCACCGGTGGGGTGAAAAAACTCAACGGAATGTCCACACTCACCCAGTTTTCCTGGGTTATGGTTAATGGAAAGGGCTTTTCTGAGGTAGGATTGGCACTGATCAGATTGAAGGCCAACGCTGTTGCATTGGGTGTCCAGAAATCCACGTGCAGGAATTCGTACAACGAAACATCCTGATTGGTGTATTGGGTGCCCTGATAGTTCAGGTTTTGGTATCTCAGCGTTTTGTTGCCGGCAGCAAGATAGTCCACAGTTACAGTGGTTGATTGCCCCCAGTTTGGGTTAAAATTTGTTCCCGGAATGTTGGTATAGGCCTCGCTGTAGATGGATATTACATTTTCCTGGCTGTGGGGAGGTAGCGGAGGAACGGTGGTAGGTTCAGGCAGTGGCCCCTGCACTACGCCATCAGGAACCTGGATGTTGTCGAAGTATATGATACGATCGGCTGGGCGCGGCGTAGTGACAAAATCAGGGATAATCACAATCCTGTTAAAGGTCTTCCCTATGTGTGCCGAAAAGTTAAAAGTGATCTCCTGCCATTGATTGATCAGCGTATTGGGTATTTGTATTTCAACTGCAGGGCTCACTCCTTCAAATTTCATCCCGATATTGCTGATGTTAGGTTTGAAAACCATGATCTTAACTATAGCATTGGAAGCATCGAAAGTAAACTGGCCGTCATCGTTGGTATAACAAAGAGCCCAGTTGGCTCCACCTTGCTTGGCAATAAATTTGGCAACAGTAGGTGAAGTATTGATTCCTCCCATTACCGGGTTGGCGATAAATTCCAAAGGAGGATTAGTAAGGTTTTCTCCTACAACCCAAAGCCAGTCTGCCCCTACGCCTGAGGGCTCGAAGTTAATCGTATGTGTA
Source organism: Bacteroidales bacterium (assembly GCA_014860585.1). NCBI lineage: Bacteria > Pseudomonadati > Bacteroidota > Bacteroidia > Bacteroidales > Bacteroidales bacterium. The sequence goes on from JACZJL010000027.1 coordinate 15,627, forward strand.
ATTTGCTGCGCATAAGCACCATACGTAAAAAGCATGATGATAGAAAGTATCAGATTTTTCATTTTCGATAATATTTCTTTTGTATGTAATAATGATTTAAAAACCGGATTTGACCGTAAAACAAGGTAATATTCCGGCTCAGTGATTAATTGCTGAGCCGGAATAATCCATTTATTGTACAACTACTTTGTTAACATACTGCAAACCATCATATCCAGTGGCTTTGATCGAATAAATACCTTTTGGCAAACTACTCACCGAAATCTGTTGCGGTACATCGTTGAAGTTCATCACCCTTTGTCCGGTGATATTAAAAACTTCCACCGTTTTCAGGTGATCAGAATTGGTTATCCTAAAGTAGGTATTCGCAGGATTTGGACTGATATCAAGTTTTGAGATTTCATTACTTGAAATCCCAACCGGGTTGAGCAGTTCGATATCATCAAAATAGAATTGTGCCGGAACAAAATGTCCTTCACCGCCAAATTGCACCACAACCTGGTCGTAATCAGTTCTGTCGGAAACGGAGCTGAAGTCAAATTGCAACGTTACCCATTCATCAAGAGCAGTGACGTCCTGTAATATTTCAGTTTGTGTAGTCCAGGCATTTCCACCCAAAAGGCTGTTTTGCAGTTTGATTGCTGCTTTTTGGGTAAGGCCGCCTGTATAATTGTTAGTAGAAGGGAATAACACCCTGATTTGAAAGATATTCCTTACGGTCAAATCCATACGGTGTTCAAGGATAAACTGCGCATTTGTCCATTCAAATGAGCCTGAACGCGTATAGTTGGCTACATGGTTCGCTGCGTTTAACGGGTCATTAACGATGGTAAGATCCACGAGCTCCGGATCTTGAAATTTCCATGAAGGGATTGTTCCCCAGCCGTCATTTTCAAAATTGTCCTGTACATCTGCTGCCATAAGAGGCTTTTCGGGGTTTTCACCGGCAAAGGCCATGTTGTCCCAGTAATAAGTTTGTTCGCCGGCAACTGAGCCAGGTGTATCAAAGTTAAAAAAGATGGAGGCTTTGTTGTAGCTGTAACCAAAGTTGATCTCGGCTGTTCCGGGGGCTTCATTCATAAAGTCGAACGTAATCGTTTCCCACGCGTTGGCAACTGTGGTGTTTGTTTCAGTCTCAACACTGATGTTGGGATCGTTGTATGCTTCCACTTTCAAACGGATCGGCGTTCCGGCAGTCGGCGACCAAACGTCCACAGTCATTAAGGTTGAGCCGGGAACAAAGGGAATTGGGGTGGGGAAACCGGCAGTACCGCCGACAGTGGTGCCTGCCCAAGGCTCAGCAAGAGCAGTTTTGATGGTTTTTGCAACTGTATTCGACGGATTGGTTGGATCAGTAACAATCTCAGAGAAATTTCCACCAAAGTCAATCAGGCCGTAATTAATCAAAGGATCTTCAAAGGTTACAGGCAGAACAACCGGATTGGAAGGACCACCTCCGCTGTACTCAGGACCTGTAACATCATCAAAAAAGAAAGTGTTATCAGTGGTGGTAGCAAAATCAAAAAAGATGACAATCTTGTCATAAACTCCTGAAGAAGCAGTGGCAAAATTGAAGTTCAGTTGCACCCATTGATTGGGAGTAGTGATGTTTTGAGGTACTTCAACGAAGATGGCGCCATTGTTTTTGTCTTCCAGCTTAAAAAGGACGACGCATGCAATTGGCGACCATACTTTTAACGAAAAAGTCTGACCTGTGGTAAAATCAATTTTACCATCAAGAAGTAAATAGGCATGTGCCCATTGCTCGGTGGTACGCACCCATTGGCCAACATTGGCACTGGTGTTAATGCCGGATGGATTGGGGTTGGCTACAACAGTTGGCGCATTTGGCCAACCAAGGAAAGTTTCGTTTTGATTTGCATCAAAATCGTTGTAAATGTATTGTGCCTGAGCTGTTACAGCAAAGAACACAATGGCTAAGATTAAGTGAATCTTCTTCATAGGTTTAAAATTTAAAGTTAGTAAATGAATTTGTTTGAGTTTTTAATTATACGTTATGCTAAAATTATTTCTTAGTTTTTAATGACACTTCCACCCTTTCAATCTCGCCATTTCGGCTGAAGACCATGCTGCTGATCCGGGGGTTCAATTTGCGGCCGGCAACTTCCTCGGTACTTCCATCGGCATAAAATACAGTGATTGTGTCTTTTGCTGAAAAGTTGAGCAATATTGGTGTGAGGCAGAAAGTAAATCCAATCTGTCCTTTGATGAGCGATAACTGCACCGGCTCGCCATTTATAGAATAAAATTCAAATTTCTGGTTCTTTTCGAGAATTTCTTCCTCATTCACCAAAGCCGGCTCAAAAACAATACTTCCATTGCTAATGGAAAGTGCAAGCTCACCAAGCCGGGCAATCACATCCTCTTTTACCTGGCCGGTAAGACCCGGTTGTTTTGCACCTGAATTCGCAGGCGTGTGCGAATGGGCATCCGTTGGGAATGCGCCATATAATTCCGGGTTTTTATACAACCCGATACCGGCTTTAATTTCGTAATAGTGCTGTTTCAACTGACCGATGATTTTAGAACTGGCGCCTTCAGCCACGGCCTGGAAAAAACATTCCTGTGCAGCCAGCAGCAGCTTTGAAACCATGTGCCAGTATATCGAACCCAGTCCTTCGTAACCGAAAAATGTCCCCGATCGTCCGGTGAATGATTGATGATCGAAAACTTCTTCGTAAATGGCCAGAATTTTCTCCTTTTCCTCCTCAACCAGTTGACTATAACCACTTGCTTTCAAATTTCCCAGAGACAGCTCAAGCACACCGGCATTACGAAAAGTACTGTTGAAGTGATACTCGCCCAGAGCGTCCTGTTGGATGATGTCGGCGTTTTTATCAGCTAATAATTTTTTCAGCAACGCAGATGATTCAACCAGCTCCTCAGGTATCCAGTTTTTCTCCATGAAACTATGCAAAATTCTGTTGGGATATAGCATGTAGCTGTACTGATCCTCTCTGAACATGTTACTTTTTTTCAACGCGTTGAGTACTTCGAGGTTCTCTTCGCTGCTGAGAAGTCCCGAGCTGAGCACGGCCACCTGTCCTTCGAGCATTTCATAAAGGTGGCGTATTTCGATTCCATCCTGTTTTACCGAAATTAAATTGTACGCGTGATAAAGTGCATCTTTACGTCTGTTGGCTCTGATGGAATGATCAATGTAATGGAGGCAAACCTTGAAAAAGGCTACTATATTTTTTACCGGGATCTGGCGTCTCACACCTGAAAAAGAGTAGGTATAGATTTCGTTGCGGTACTTTGCATGCGCTTTTCCAAGGAATTCGATAAAGCGAAGGCGGTCAGCACCTGAAAAATTAGCATTGAGCAGTTTTGTGTTTTCATCGAGGAACTGGTGAATATTTTCGAGCAGGGAGGCAACCTCTTCCGAAATGCTCACACTGCTGAACGACACACTGCTAAGCTTATCATCCCAGAAATGCAGAAACCGGCGCAGGTAATATAGTGTTACCATTGATGTTCCATTTCCGACCAAAGCATTGTTGGCATCGTTCCATTCCGGGCGCTGGGTGTTGAGCCAAATACCTGCTTCCGGAATAAAATTGCTCAATTTTGATAGCAGGGGAACCAGGATTTTTTCGGTGAGGTTTACCCTATAGATTTGGTTATCCTGTTTGTTTTTGAGCAAACTGGCATCTGCGCCGAGGTAGGCCGCTTCGGTTTTGATCTTATGGTTGAGATCGAAATCAAACACTACAGTGTCCTTTGGGTTGCGCATGATATCTTCAAACGGTTTGATCCGGTAAGGCACATTGGCGTAGGCGTAAATATCGCTTGTAAGGAGACGCTCCAGTTTACCCGGATGGAAATTGAACGATAGTTCGAGCAATTTCTGAAGGTATATGATCTGATGATCCCCCCAGTAGCCGATATAAGCCCAAGGGTCATCGGGTTCGGGTACTTCCCAGTCAATACCGTCGCGCATAATGCGGTAAGGGTTGTATCCGTCAATGGTTGAGGAATTTACGAATTTGGAGATGATGCCTTCAGTAAATTCGGGGAATGAGTAGCAAAGGGCTTCCCAGTTTTGGAAAATGTCGCGCCAATTGCCCTCGTAGTAATATTTCACCGAACCATCTTCGTTTTTGGTTTCGATGGAAAACCTGTTCCAGGGGCGGCTCGGATCGCCATGGCGACGGCTGAAGGTCAGGGGGAGGTATTCACCTGCAATTCTGATCAAATCGGCATTATTGGTTTTTTCGGCATGTTTTGTCAAATCGTAATAAGTAAAGCTCTCGGGAAGTTTTTCGAGCCAGTTTTGGAATTCTTTACTCAGTAAACGATTGATCTGCGAGAGATAGAGTTTAAAATCAGCCTTATCTACCTGATAATTGTTTACAAAAACACCACCCCTCATGATGTTAAAGAGGGTATTGGTATAATGACGGGCACAGCACATCTCGGTATTGGTTACCTGAAAACCATCAGCCAGCGAAACCATACGCTTCAGGTTTTCTGTTCCCTTCAGGATGTTAGCAAGGATCAGTTCAACGGGATTCCTGGTGTTGAGGATAAAATGATCCAGATTGGCCACATCAGTATTGCTCTGGTTGATTTCAGCTATTGTAAACCAACGTCTTTGGTCGTTTGCCTTCAGGCTGATCTTTGAATTGACAAAATAAGCGCCGCGGGCGCCTCGGATATTTTCTTCAGTTTCGACAGCTTCGCCTCTGATAAAATTATTGACCTGGTGTTCCGAAACCAGAACATTAACCATCTCTCCCAACCCGGTTGTCCAAACAGAGGTTGCAAAAAGCGCTTCACTGGGTTCGGCGCGGTCAACCGGAATGGCGCTGAGCATAAACAGTCCTAACGAACTATCCTCGGCCTTTTCACTCTTTTTGTAGGCGTCAACCAGGTTGCTGTATTCATTTTGAAATGCGTAGCCTACACCGCTGGGAAGCACATTCTTCAGCCCATCCAGTAGGTCAACAGAAACCGGTTTCTCCGAAATATTGACAAGTATGGATTCTTTTACAAACCCAAACCGCTCACTGTTGTACCATCCATATCTGAAACGCAACCCAAGATCATTATTGATCTCTTCGAAAATGATTTTATTGCCGTAACTACTCTTGTAAATGTTTCTGGCAGTGTTGTAAAATCTCAGCGAGTTATCGGTGAAAGGTTCCCACAGCGATGTTTTACCGTCCTTTTTTACCAGAAAGTAAGACCTGCTTCCGGTTTTTCCTTTGTAGTCATGGATTTTGTCGTCGGTATAATACGGAAATAGCGCATTATCGCGATCTTTTCGCCCAGCCGACACCGAGCCGTTGCTTGAGATAAACATCCAGTGGTCTGAATCACTCACAATGCTGATAAAAAAATCAGGCATTTCATGATAATTCCTTATCTGGTAGAATTCCTCCCCATCAATTTCTACAAATTGCCCTGTAACAGGCATTGGTTTAAAATTGATCTCACTGTTTCCCAGAAATATGGCTTGGTTTTTCATTAATAATTGAAATATTGAATTTTGTTGATCTATTTGATTTTGATAATCATGTTACCCGAAAATTTTGAACTAAACTTATTGTAAGGTTGACAAAGCCTATTTGAAATAACTGATGCAAAGTTAATTCACCTTTAAAACGACACCAAATTTTCCTGTACGTCAAAGTTGCAGCAAAAACAATATCTCACTACATCAAAACTTCATCAATCAAAAGTTAAATAATTGATTATGTAATGGATAAGATAAAGAAATATCATTTTTCATTCATTACAGCATCAGAAACAAGTTGGTCATGAGTTATCATCTTTGGCCAGGGATTATTGGTGAATATTTTCAAATTACCGGCAGTTTTCAACTTTTACTGCCAAATTTTAGTTGCTTAGGCTAATATACTGATCAACCTAATGTTAGGCTGAGATGCGATTCCGGTTGAAATTGATGGGGGAATGGGGTGATGGTAATGCCCAACTGCCTGGTGCAGACTGTTTACTGCCGACTAATCCCCAAAGGTCTTCTCACGGGGAGAATTTTTGATCCCGAAGAATAAGCTGAAAGTCTTACCCAGTTATATTGAATATTGCTTGATCATTTCCCATTCACCTGCTTCACCGCAACCTTCGGTGTCCGGTCAACCTTGAATAAACCCCAGTGTTTTTCGGGCTCAAGGGGTTCAGGAGAGCCTTTCCACGATTCATCGAAAGCCTCGAAGAAAAAGGCCAGGATGTTTTCTTTTGCTGTCCACTCCATCAGCTTTTCGAAGTAGATCTTCTGAAATTCTTCATTCACATTTTCAGGATGGATACCCCTGCCATTCGAACTTGTTGCCCAGCCTGCCTCAGTGATTGCGACCTGCTTTTGTGGATATTTATTTGCTACCGCGTAGTAATTTTCCCTGGTGTAGTTGAGCGCCTCGCTGATGTGCCTGTATTCCCAAACGGGATAGGTGTGTATGGAGATAAAGTCCACTGCTTCGGCCAGATTTTGCAATTTGATCAGCCACGGCACATAGTTTTCGCAAAAAGTAACCGGTTGGGCGATTTTGGCTTTTACCTGTTGCACATAATCCATCACTTTGCTTTCGGGGACATAATGATCGGTCCACTCCACACAGGCTTCATTTCCCACTGAAACCGAAAAGATGATCTCCGGGTATTTTTTCGCCAGCCCGATTAAACATTCTATGCGTTTTTGATTGTACACCATGTTGAATTCCAATTGCTCTTCCGAATAAACCCCTCCATTCCAGGGGCAATTGAAGTTGTTCATCTCGGCGCCAATATAAGCCCCGAGCATCAGCCGGAAATCGAGTTTTTCATGGCGAATAACTTCTAAAACTGTTTCGGCGTGTTGGTCGCAATCAAACAGGCGGAGGTATTTCCAATGGCCGTGCAGGATCAACAGGTCTTCCCTGATCTCATCATAAGTAGGGTAGATGTGGCCGGGATGCTGCCCTTCTCTGAACCCAGAATAGCAAATGGCGCGGCCGGGTTCGATTTTCAATTTTTCAAACAGATTAACCGACATATTTCAATTTTTCAAAGCGGTCCCAAATGCCCCAGAATGCACCAACATCCCCTTCAACGCCCACTTTCCACGATTCGTCAAAGGAGGAAAAGTAAAACACTTCAATCTCTTCATCTTTAGCCCAAAGCTGTGTGTTGATGAAATATTTCATGGCGCTCAATTCATCAGGCGCAGCATTGCCGAGGCTAGCGCCTTTGTTTGGCCAGCCTGTTTCGGTAATGATGACCCTTTTACCATTTCCGGCTGCTTTGGCCTGGTTATACATCTGCTGCATGTGCTGGAGCGCCCACCTGAAATCTGTGCCTTCCCAAAATGGATAGCAGTTGCACAAAACGACATCGCAGGCTTCGGTTATAGCGGGTCTTTTCGAAAACTCGTAGTAAGCATCCACATAGCCGACAGGCACGCCGGGAATCTGATTTTTCACCAGTTTGATGTAATTTATAAGCTCAGTTTCGTCCATATCCTTACGGTAGAGCACTTCGTTACCCACTGCGGCAATATCCACAAAGCCCTCTTTAGCCAGTTGAATCAGATTTTCGATCTCCTCGCGGTTTTTATCTTCCTCTTTGCCCAGCCAGGCGCCAACAAGTGTTTTGAGGCCGAGCTCTTTGGCAATTTTGGGAACCAATTCATTTCCCTGAATGCAGGAAAACGACCTCACCCAGCCCGTGTAAGGCTTCAGGATTTCCATCCTCCGCCTGATCTGCCCCGCCGAAATGATATCGCCGGGTTTCTGGCCATCCTCATAAATGCTGAAACAAAAGCCATGAACCCCGCCATCCAACACTTCAACAAACATGCTGCGGATGTCGTCATTTGTTTTATCATCAAAGAAGCTTTCGCTTTGAATCATTCCTGATTCTTTAAACTTTAAAAACCTTTCTGCTCTGTAGGACATAGTGTAAAATATTGATTATTATTTATTTGCCTGGAAGTTCCTAATATTTGACTGTGAAAAAATTTAGCGCTACAGTTCGCCCCGCCGCCTGACCAATTCATTTTTTATTTCCCTTGCTTTTTCTTCGGTCAGATCATATTTCCACATCACGAGAATAGCCAAACCGGCTGTTAGCGCCGGAATAACAATATCGGCAATTCTAAGATTAGTGAGTGTTTCGGCATTTTGTAGCGATGCATTCTGGTCGAACCCTACCATCTTCAACACCAGGCCGCCCAATACGAGTGCAAGTGCCTGTCCCAATTTGACCATCCACCAGTAGATTGCTCCGAATGTTCCCTCTTTTCGCGGCATGCCGTTGTTCAGTTCGTCGAGGTCGCAAACATCGGCAGTCATGCTCATCATTAATGTGAAAAGTCCTCCAATACCAAACACCATCAACGGAACGGGCATAAAAAGCAGCCAGTGATTGGCAGGATTGAACCCCCACCATTTGAGGGCATACCCGACTATCGAAATGAAAGTTGAAACAATAAAGGCGTTTCTTTTACCCCATTTGTTCGACATCCAGGTGATGATAGGTATGATCAGGAATGCTGTGGATATGGCACTTATTGTCGAAAACCAGGCAGGCCATGTGCCGGCAGCGCCATAATCGCCTCTGAACATATAGAAAACAATGATGAAATAGCTGAATGAGGCCACCATCTGATAGCCGTTAAAAACTAAAAACGTTGCACCGCAAAGCCTTACAAATGGGATGTTTTTAAAGATCAGTCCCATATTTTTAATCAAGCTTTTAAAGTTTTTTGCAAGATTTTTAAATGTGATATCGTCTCTGTTAGAAAGGTTGGCCTGGTCAATCTCTTTACAAAAAATAGCCGGCAATAAACCTAATATCAGACATATTGCACCTACGATAATAGACAATTTGCGTACGCCCATAGCCTGGTTTGCAAACAAGTCGGGGCTGGCAATGATCACCCAAAACCAGGGGACGATCATCCAGGCCACCTGTCCGATAGTTTGTGAGAATCCCATCAGGCGTGTGCGCTCGTTGTAATCAGAGGTCATTTCGTAACCCAGTCCGATGAGCGGAGTGGAGTAAATGGTGTTGCCAATGATATAAACGATGGACAAGATAAGGAAATACCAGAAGTTGTACATCTGGGAGTCTTCCGGGTTCATCTGCCACAGAACGGCAAACAAAATACCACTTAAAATAGCGCCGATAAAAATGTACGGCCTTCGGCGACCAAAGCGCGACTTGGTGTTGTCGGTGATATAGCCCATGATCGGGTCGGTAATCGCATCGAAAAAGCGGGGCAATCCGCCGAGCAATCCCGCCAAAAATGGATCCATGCCATAAGCCGTGAGCAAAAAGAACATGAATACTCCAAGTGATCCCGGCAATAAATTATTGACCAGATTGCCTGCTCCGAAAGCTGCCTTCTGTATCAGCGGCACACGGTCTTTTAGCGGTGTTTCATAAGTTGTCATAGCTTGCAAATTTATTAGTTGGTTGTTAGCCTGCTGTCGGTATTAGTATGGTTTGTATTGCCTTGCCTTGAATGGTAAATTCGATGGATTTGCCGAAAAGTGAAAGTTTTATTGCTTTTTCAGCGTCATTTGGGTTGAAGAGGATTACAGCGATCGTTCCATCTGGATTTTCAGCGGCAGTAACCATCAGGTCTTCGGATGGATTATCGAACCCAATCCTTGTGGCGCCTGGTCGGATAAACCTGCTGAAATGTGCGAGGGTGTAGTACAGCGGGGTAAAATAAACCTCATCCTGCTCCTGATCAACGATCACGGGGGCTACACACCAGTTTTTTGCCCAGTTGGGGCCGCCCTGCCTGTCGAGTACCATGTTCCAGTCAACCCAGCCATCCACTTGGTTATTTAAACAGCCGATGATGTCGCGGGCATATCTGAACACCGGTACGTATTTAGGATGAAGGTATTTGTGCTCTTCCGGCGCCCAGTCCCAGCCCCAGTCGGTAGCTTCCTTCGACCAGTACCAGGCATCATCCTTCCACTTTGGAACTTCAGCATCCACACACGCTTCGGTGTTGATCAGGTGTTTGTCGGGCGCTTTTTGATGGGCATATTGCAAGGCTTCGGGGAAATAATCGTAGGTGCTGGCGTACCAATGCACAGCGGTTCCGTCGAAATATTGCGCTGCTTCTGCATCGTCATACATCGCATCCACCCAATGTATCATTTCTTCGTCGCGGTTCTGATCAAATCCGAAAATCTTCACCTTCTGTCCTTCAGCTTTCAGTTTTGGGCCTAAATGATTTTTTACAAACTCGTTCATCTCTTCCGGGGTGAAGTGCATGCTTTCCCAGTTGCTGTCGTTGCCCAGCGGTTCATTTTCCACAGTAAAAGCCCAGATGTCAATGCCTTCAGCGCGGTAAGCTTCAAGGTATTTCGAAAAAAATAAAGCCCAGGTGTCATAGTATTTTGGCAAAAGCTTTCCGCCGCGCCAGTCGTTGTTGTCTTTCATCCACGGTGGAGCTGTCCAGGGCGATGAGATGATTTTGAAGCCCTCTTTTGAAATGGCCATGGCATCTTTGATCATGGGAATGATGTCGTCCATATCTTCTTCAATGGAAAAGTATTCCAGTTCCAAATCATCCGGAACCGGTGCATAGGAATAATTGCCAATGGAAAAATCACTGGAGTTCATGTGGGTTCTTGTCAGCGAATACTGTGCGCCCGATTCGCCGAAGTAGGCTTCGAGGATTTTGTTGCGGTTTTCAGGGCTTAGCTGGTTGAGCAGGTAAGCCGAGGTTTCGGTAAATGAGCCGCCAAAGCCGGTAATTTTTTGAAATCTCTCTTCAGGTAAAATATAAATTTCAACAAGGTCTTCAGCAGTAGGAAATTCAACCAATCTGGTCATCCGGTTCCCGCTTTGGGAGGTTTCGTAAATTTCCACATTCAATTTTTCCGGTTTCATGCAACTGTTCATAAGTATCATTATTAGAAAAATACCTGTTAGGTGCTGCTTGCAAGAAAACTTTAATAGTTGAAAATCAGTGAATACCCCAACCCTAAAGGGAGCACTGATTTTCAACAGTTTACTCCCTTTAGGGTAGGGGTAAATAAACTGTTGAAAATCATAGTATAATCGTTTTCTTGCAAGCATTAGATAGTAAATAATTGATTTCATATTATAAATCAGTTTTGTTTTGTTCGTTGCTTGATTTCCCAAACTGTTGGCGGCGCCTTCACCTCTTTCATCATTGCTTCCCTGTCGCCGTTGTAGGTTTTGGTGATCGGTTTTCCGTTGCGGGTCAACCCGTCGAAAACCCCTTCATCCAACATATCCCACAGGACGTATTTTGCCTGCGATTGCAGGTTGATCAGTCCGAAATGGTTTTCTGATCCGTGGGGGTTGGCGGCATCTTTCCATTGCTCGTCGAAGGCTTCAAAATAGAAACAGGCAATGCCGTTGCTGTTTGTCCATTCCCTCAATTGCCAATAGAAAAGTGCTGCTTTGTACTCATCCACTGCCCGTGAGTCCTCATCGCCATATAATTCGTCTGACTTTGTTGACCAGCCGGTTTCGCCGATATGCACAGGTTTGTTCACTCCAAGGCTTTGCATATAATTCACCACGCTTTCGTACTGCATGACGGCGTAATTCATTGACCTGTCCATGGCAGCATGAATTTTTTCCAGATCGGATAACATTTCTTCTTCCTCCGGCACTCCCCAGAAATCGGGATTATAGTGCGTGTCGTGCATGGGGTAAGTGTGCATCGAAATGTAATCCACCGCCCTGATCAACTCGTTGAGGTCATCTTTATGGTACTCCGATCCGCCGCCACCCCACGAAGCAAAATTATCCGAGCTTGTAATCCAAAGCGTTTCGGACAATTCGCCGGCTTTTTTCAGATTTTGTAAATGATTCACCCATTTCAGGATGATGGCAGGTTCCACATAATAATTCCATGCCCAGTGTACCATAGCTTCGTTGCCGACGGCAATTATTTTGACGATGTCAGGGTATTGTTTGGTCAGTTCAACGGCTCTCGCAATTTCCACGGCATTGCGCCCGCTCTCTTCGTTGCGGATGCGGTCGGGAAGGTCGGTCCAGGCATTTTTGCAGTCAATCCAGGCGCCAAGCATCACATACATTTCAAAACCGGGGTCTTCCTGTTTCAATTGTTTGATGGCCTCCAGCAGATTGGCAGCTTCATCAAGATGAACATTGTATGTGCGCAGTAATTTGATCCCCATTACCGACAAAATTTTCATGTCTTCCTTCAATTGGGGGATTGTCGGCTGAATATCCCTGGTATTCTCCCGGTATCCTCCGTAAGAGATAGACTGATAGTGAGGGTTGCCCAATATTTCGGCTGCAGTTTTATCCGTGATTTCCGTACTTTGAGAGCAGGAGATCGTCAACGATGCCGCAAAAAATGCAATCAGGTATGGTAAAAGTCTTTTCATATTAAATCACACAGTCAAAGTTTCGATTAATCTAATTTGATATCTCCCACAAAGCAATCTCCCGCCTCCTCGCCAAGAGCATTTTTGTAGGCTTCCGAAATGCTGATCTCTTCAAAATGGCGCTGAATGGATTTCAGGGAGGCTCCGGCAGCGTAAGGATCAATCCGGTGAGCCTCCATAAGGACATAATAGGCTGCACGCGGGATCAGTGGGTAATGGCCATTTTCATCCGTCGGTCCTTTGGCACAGATGCCAAACCATTCTTCATTCATGTTGTTTATGCTATCAACATAGTCGTGCAGGTAGCCGCCGTTTGACCAGGAGGCGTGGTTATCATGAAGATTGAGGTTTAAGGTTTGGTCATATTTCCACCATCCGTCGCCCGACTGGAAAGTAAACCCACCGAGGGAATTTTCTGCTTTGCCCAATCCGGCAGCATTTTCGTAAATTTCCCTCCAGTTTCCATGCAGGTAATACGCCTGCGCGCATTGGTCCTCCTGTTGTTTGATATCGTTAAAAGCATCGGCGCCAAGCTCGGTGAGCAGAATGGGTTTACCGTATTCATTTTTGACCCTGTCGAACATGTCGTTAAATGAAACTCCCCGGTAAACATTTATACCGAGGATATCCACATCCTGGCACTCCTCAGCAATGATGTCGAGGAACAAAAGGTCTCCGTTACAAATGGCAACCGGATGGTTTTGGTTAATGGCTTTCATGGTTAATGCGGCTTCGTTGAAGAGCTTGTACATGTGCCTCGCCCTGATGGTGGATTGCCTGTCAACCATCGGAATATCCTCCGTTTCGGGGCCTCCCCAGAAAAGTCCGTAGTTGTTCTCATTTCCTAAAAGAAAAAGTAAAAGTCCGGGGGTATCTTTGTATTGAGCCGCAAGGGTTTTCACTTCATTTAAAAGCAAAGCTTTCACGCGGGGATCGTTGTACTCCGTGTTTCCCACCCATCCGCCATCGAGGGTAAGGCCGTAGCGGCCAAAAGAGTGATTCAGCATGGTATAAATCCCGTAGTTCTCGTAGATGTATTGTATCCACTTTTGCGGAATGCCAGTGTAAACGCGGATGACATTCACACCCATGTTGCTGAACATTGTCATCTCATCGTCAAGCGCTTTCCGGATGAAGTCATCGGGCTGGTTCCATAAGCTGTACATGTAATTTGTGCCAATGGGAAAGTAATCCCAGTTCATGCCGTTTACCATCAAAGCTTCTCCGTTGACCAGAAGCCGCCAGCCGTTATCCTTTAGCTCTGTCTCCACCTTGTTGCTTTGAACACATGATGAGATGAAGAAAATCAGGATGAAACAAGTAGTAATAAATCTTTTCATATCAATTTGAATGGCTTAAACTTTCCCTGCGTTTTTCCAGATCGCGCTCCATCGCCAGGCAGGTTTTGTGATCAATAGCATAGAAATAAAGCAGGATAGCGCAGGACATATATAGAATCCCCGGGTACACAGAGATCATTAACTTTATTCCGTTGAGCGAAGTGGCTGTTTGCTCAATATTGGGCACAAATTTATAGAGTGCAAGCAGCCATCCGGCAAGTGCGCCGCCGATTCCCCATCCTGCTTTTTGGGCAAAAGTTGCTGCCGAAAAAACCAGGCCGGTGGCGCGTCGGCCAAATTGCCATTCTGAAAAATCGGCAGTATCGGCAAGCATGGTCCAAAGTAGTGGTACAGCTGGGGCATAGGTAAATTTTGCCAGAATGTTGATGATGTAAATGGAGTAAATATTTTCGTTGCCGGGAAGGTAAAGCAAAATGAAAAAGAAGCCGGAGAGCAATGAGCTGGCGATGTAAACATTTCGCTTGCCAAAACGCTTTGCCAAGGGTTTCGACAACGGTATGCCGAGGATGAGCGCTATGGTGCTGACTATGTTGAACAACTGCACACTCTCCTCCTTGCCGATGTAGTATTTGAAATAATAGGCAATGGAAAGATTTTGGATGGCAAACATCACGAAAGAGATAATGCCAACAAAAAACAGGATCACCCAGGGACGGTTGCGGAAAAGGTTTCGGATGTCTTCCTTGAGATTTTTTTGCTGCGCCGGCGGTGGGCTTACCCTTTCACGGGTGGTTTTAAAGGTGATCATGAACAACACGAAACTTATGGCGCCAAAGAGTGTCAGCGTGTATTGGTAGCCTTTGGCAGTGTCGCCGCCACCGAAATAGCCGGCCAGATAGAGGGCGGCGCCGGTTACAATAAACTGTCCGACAAAGGCAAAGATGAAACGATAGGAATTTAAACCGGCTCGTTCGTAGGAGTCGGAGGTCATTACCGCACCCAGGGATGAATATGGCAGGTTGATGGCTGTGAAGACGGTCATCAGCAGGAAGTAGGTTACTCCGGCGTAAATTACTTTTCCGGTGGTTCCAAAGTCGGGGGTGGTAAAGGTGAGGACGGCCAGCACGCTGTAGGGGAGCGCCATCCAGAGCAGGTAGGGGCGGAATTTCCCCCAGCGGGTGTTGGTGCGGTCAGCAATGACGCCCATCAGTGGGTCGCTCACCATGTCCCACACACGCGCAATGAGCATGATGGTTCCGGCAGCAGCAGCCGAAATCCCGAACGTATCGGTGTAAAAGATCAAAATCCAGAACCCTACCATGTCCCACACAAAGTGCGAAGCGGTATCGCCCAGGCCATACCCCACTTTTTCGCCGACTGATAGTTTTGCTCCGGTCTTGCTCATTGAGTTTCTTACTTTTTTGGCAGAATTTTCAAATGTCAAATGTCAAAACACAAATAAATTCGAACTTTAAAAAATTAAAATACAAAACTGTTTCAGATCTTCATACACATTTTCAGGTTGAATCTTTGATACTTTGAATATTGTGATTTATTTGAAATTTGTCTTTTGCTTTTTGTAATTTTTTAATTTGTCCAGCTTAGGTTATTTTAATCAACTATTGGGTTTGTTAAAATTCCGATTGTCATCTTGGGTTGCCGATCCACAGTAAACAGCCCCCAGTGCTTTTCGGCGCCCAGCGGGTTGCCCGGGTCACCTTTCCAGTCTTCGTCAAAAGCCTCGAAAATGAATGTGGTGATATTGTTCTCTTTTGACCACCCCATCAGTTCGCTGACGTATCTTTGTTGTTTTTCCTGGCTTGCCCGCTCGCCAAACTCGGAGGCGACGGATGGCCATCCTGCCTCAGCAATCACGATTTTCGCCCCGGGAAGTGCCGCCTTCACCTCTTCTACATTCTCCAAGGTATAGCTCATCCCTGCGTCAATATCTCTTTCTTCCCAAACGGGGTAAGTATGAATGGCCACAAAATCCACAACGCCTGCGAGTTCTTTTCCATGATCGGCCCACCACTTGTAGTTGTCGGCTACCGTAACCGGTTGTTCGATGGCTTGTTGCACCCTTTTCACGTAAGCGATCACCGAATCCACCGAAACTTTGTGGTCGTTCCATTCAACCAGCGCTTCATTGCCTACATTCACGGCCACGATGATATCGCTGTATTCTTTCGCCAGTTTGATCCCTGCGGCAATTTCGCTGTCGTTGAGTTTTTTATTTTCATCGAGGGTTTCCTGTGGAATAGGTTCAGTGAGCCATTCACAGGTTTGGTGGGCGCTGAGTTCGGCGCGCAGCCAAATCCCGAGCATCACCTTGAAATCGAGGTTATTCTCCCTGATCACTTCGAGCACCATCCGGCTGTTTTCCCCGCAATCGTAAAGGCGGAAGAGTCTGAATGGCGTTTGATCGGCAAGGATTTGCAGGTCTTCGAGGATTTCTTCGTAGGTTGGATTTATAGCGCCATTGCCGCGGTCAGGGTGCTGGCCGCTGCGAAAGCCTGAGTAGCAGACCGCTTCGGAAACACTGCTGAGCAGCATGATTTCTGTTTGCATGGGTTTGGTTTCGGATTTGTTATCGCGTTGCTGTGCCGGATTGCAGGCCAGAAAACCAAACAGGGCGAACAGCAGCAGGAGTTTATAGCTATTTTTCTTTTTCATGATCATTTTTCTAATTCACATAAAAAGGAATATTGGCAGTGGCTGCATTGTTATTGCCATCGAAAACATAAACAAACAGCCTGTATTCGCCGGGTGCTTCGGGTGCATTGATGAAGATGCGGTAATCGGTTGAATCCATACCAAGCAGTGTTGTTGGACGCGGTTCGAAATCGCCGCCATCGCTTTGCTGATCTACGGGCACTTCCGGTAATATTTCCCAAAAATAGTTCAGCTTGTCGCCGTCGGGATCAGTGGCCAGCACTTCGGCTTCTAATTGCCCGTCAGGGGAAAGATAGACATCGTCGTAGGCCGTTAGTCCATTAATCAGAAAATGTTGCAATTGCGGAGCGCGGTTTTCGGGCCAGGCGCCAGTCCAGAGGTATTGCATCACATCTACCGATTCGGTTTTCTCACCCGATTTGAGGAACATGCCATACCAGGTGGGTGTGCGCTCCTGTTTTTGCCCCCAAAGGAAAACAAATGAACCGATGCAGTGGTAGGTGTCGGCGGCAATGAACTTTTCATATCGTTCTTTGTAAGCCATGGCTTTGATGTGACTGTTTTCTTCGATGGGGCGATGCCAGGCTGTCAGCGGAACCTCCCAGTGACCGGTCACACCCCATTCGGTCATTGCGTAAGCACCTTCATAAGCACTTTCGGCAATGTAACCCGGGAGTTTATTGATGCTGCCATACAATTGAAAACTGAGGAAATCGAGCGATTTACCACGTTCGGAAACGGCCTGGATGACTTCTGGACTGGCGCCGGCAATCATGGTTGTTGTCAGATGGTTTGGGTCAACTTTTTTTATCATTTCCGAAATCTCATTCACGGCATTCCACACCTTTTTGTTGGTGTAGCGCAGATTAAGCTCGTTGCCGATCCCCCATGCAAGCAGCGCCGGGTGATCCTTGTATTTCATTACTTCTTCTCTGACAAACTCAAGTTGCTTTTTTACAGCGGCTTCATCATCATAATCAAACCCATGACGTTCGCGGGCAATGTTCAGCCCCATCACCACCATCAGTCCATTGGCGTGGGCGCCATCCAGTAATTCTTTTCCCGAAAAATGCTCATTTCCGGTACTCCATGTTCTCATGGTATTTCCGCCGTACTTTGCCACAGATGCTGGATCGTGGCCGTCGGTTCCTGCACCTTTCATGTAATATGGCTCTCCATTCACATAAATCTGAAAGCCGTATGACTCTTTCTTCAATTCCACTTTTTTCGGCACTGTTGAATTCGGATCTGCGCTGCGTCCGCAGGAAGTGGCGATTGCTGTGTAAAGTATGGACATCAATATTAGGATGTAAAATTTCATGGCTCTATCTAATTTTCTTTTCCCTGATCAGAATACCTTCAAGTTCTTCAAGGGATTTATTTTTTGTTTCGGGAAGAATGATCGAAATAATTACCAGTCCAACTACGGCAAAAAGCCCGTAGATGAGGAAAGTGAAAGAATTACCCAGGGTGGCAAGCTCCCAGGGGAAAACCAATTGCACCAGGAAACTCACTCCCGAGTTGATAAACCCGACAAACGAAATGGCGAGGCCGCGGATATAATTTGGGAAGATTTCGGAGAATAAGACCCACATGACAGGTCCTAAAGATATGGCAAAGGAGGCCACAAAACCGATAATCCCCAGCAGAATCAACCAGGAGTTCATGCTGGTAGCGGCAGCTATCAGATCGGATTCAATTTTTTTTGCTTCAACAGTTCCAAACACCTGATCAATTTCGCGTTTGAACTCCACGTCGCTGGTGAAAGTTTTTCCCTTGAATGGCTCTATCTTGCCGAGGTCAATATGTGAGGGCAGGCTGCTAATGTCCTCATCTGTTAACGTATAGGTGGCATTGTAAAAACCCCACGAAAGGATCAACATGCTGATGGCAATTCCCGATAATCCGAAGATCAACAACACTTTCCGTCCAAACCGGTCAATGAAAAGGATGGCCAAAATGGTAAAAACAACATTTGTAAGTCCAACCAGTATGGCCTGGGAAAATGAAGCATCAGCACCGATCCCCGATTGTTCAAAGATCATTGGAGCATAAAAGAACACCGAATTGATGCCGGTTATTTGTTGCAATATTGCCACCACAATGCCAATCAGCACCACAATGCGCAGAGCAGGTTTGAATAGTTCAGATAATGGAACTTTTTTCTCCGGCGCAGCATTTACAAAGCTCGCCTTCACTGCTTCCATATCTTTGAGTGCCTGTTCCACGGTTGAAACTTTCTTCAATACTTGTAACGCTTCGGAGTCCCATCCTTTCATCATCAGCCAGCGCGGGCTGCGCGGAACAAAGAACAAAAACCCGAAATACAAAATTGCGGGCAACGTTTCAATCCCCAACATCCAACGCCATTGATGCAGGTCAATACCCATGTTATTGACCCAAGCCAAATCGGACTGACTCAGGCGAAGAATGATGTAGTTGGTGAAGAAAGCCACGGAGATGCCGAGAACAATATTGAGCTGATTGAACGAAACAAGCCTTCCCCGCAGGTTGGAAGGGGCTATTTCGGCAATGTACATCGGAGCAATTATGAGCGAAGCGCCAACACCAAAACCTCCAAGCATGCGGGCGAAGACCAGTGTGGTGAAATCCGGGGCGAAGGCTGAAGCAAGCGCTGACACGGCATAAAAAACGGCAGCCCATCGCAGGACATACCTCCGTCCGAAAGCATTGCTCAGCGGACCTGCTATCATCATCCCCAACGTTGAAGTAAGGGTAAGCGAACTCACAGCCCATCCCAGTTGCAGCTTGGTGAGGCTGAACTCCGGTTCGATAAACCTGACAACCCCGGAGATGACGGAAGCGTCAAAACCCATCAGAAAGCCGCCCAACGCAACGATGAGAGAAATCTTAACTGTATATTTTTGTTCTTTGCTCATCTTTGTTGTATCAACCTTGTGGACAAAAGCATGACACTGGAACTGACAATCCAACGTCCCTGCTTCATCTTGTTTTAGCTAATTAAGGAAAAGAAATTTGTTTCCGGTGTAAGCTGATGGCCGGAACAATAAAAAAATGAGGCAGCCTGGCAAAATATTAATTAAAACTATGGTAAAATAATTCATTAAAAAAAGAACCGGCTGCCTCATATGCTGTCAAATCGTTTATTGAAGTCCGGAGGATTTCAATCTATCCACTTTGAACAAACATAACTAAACACCAAAATACCTTATCACTTATTCCTGATAAACCCTGACCCAGTCAATCTGCATGGTTTGCGGGAATTCTGTACTGGCGTTGGGCGGACCAGGCCAGTTGCCACCAACGGCTAAATTCAGAATAATGAAAAAATTATTTTGAAATTCGCTCAGCCCTGCAGGTGTGATATCTGCGACATAATATTGAATATCATCCACATAGGCTCTTATTTCCTGATCATCCCATTCAACGGCAAATACATGGAAATTGTCAGCAAAAATACCGGAAGTCAAAGTGTATGACAGACCATATTGCGCATGCTCACCGTCATTGTCCCAGTGCAGGGTTGCATGGCAGGTATTGTCTCCATTTGTACCACCAACCATCTCCATGATGTCAATTTCGCCACATGCCGGCCAGCCCACCTGATCGAAGTTAGCGCCAAGCATCCAGAATGCCGGCCATAAGCCCTGACCATAGGGAAGTTTAATACGGGCTTCAATCTTGCCGTATTTTACATCAAATTTGCCCTGGGTCGTTATTCGTGCCGAGGTGTAGTCTCTTCCTCCAACCTGTTCTTCCCTGGCTGTAATGGTGAGGACACCGTTTTCCACATAGGCATTGCTTTCGGAATCGGTATAATATTGCAACTCTTCATTACCCCAGCCGGTGCCTCCGGTTTCTGTATTCCATTTTGCCGGATCAGGTTTGCCGGTGTAATTGAACTCTTCAGCCCAAATAAGATTTGGATTGTAGTTCGGGTCGTCCTCTGTAATGGTTACAGGTTGGGAATGGGAAAAGTCGGTATTGTTAAGTGTAACTACCAGTTGGATCGTATAATCCCCTGCGTAAGGGAAATAGGCGGTATGTTCCATCTCATTCTCCACCTCCTGGTCAAGGTATTTCCACACGAAGGAATCATAAGTACCAAGGGTGGTATTGGTAAGCAAAACATAGTTTGGATTGGCCGGGTCAATTTCAGCAGTGAAGTTTACCAGCAAGTCATCTTTTGTTATGCTCACAGTTTTTGTAACCGATTTTTGCGAACCATAATAATTGGTAAGCTGCAGCATCACATCATAATTGCCTGCAAGTGAAAAGTAAACCTCCGGCGATTGTTTCTTGTCTGTAAGGGTGTCAACAGTTCCGTTATCATAATTCCAAACCAGCCAGTAATACTCGCCTGATGAATTGTTGATAAACCTGACATGATTATCGTCGATGTATTCAAAGCTAAAATCGGCATTGAAATCCGGTTCATCATTCTTATCACAACTGTTGATGCCAAGGATCATGAATAAAGCTAAAACCGGAAATAAGTACCAGCGTAGGCTTTTGCGAAAAATTTTAGTTATCTGTCTCATACTGAATGTCTTTATTTTTAAATTGATAAAGAGTGGCCTCTTCATAGTCTGAGTGTAAGTTGGTTGCAAACAGGATAATTTTTTATCCTGCCTGCAACGCTTACTTATTACTTAACTAACCTTATGAAATATGAGAAAGCCACTACAATAAAGTTTTTAATTGTTCTGATTATTCGGGTTTAACACTGGTGAAAGTGTGATACCAGGCGTAAGTATCATCTTCTTTAATCCTCACCCTGAGGATATTATCGGTCACTTCGATGATGTCATATTCGCTTGCGCCCACCCACCAGCACATAAATCCTTCATTGGAAAAAGTCATGGTAGTACCACGGTATTGCCCGACAACTGAGGCATTGGAAGAAGACGGGGAAAGTGAGATATTTTTCACACCGTAAAGTGGATAAGCCACTGTTTCGTCGTGACACACATCACCCTCAACGCCGATTTTTCCGGCATAAGTTCCAGGAATGAAGGCCGGGCCGATTGTTTGCTCGAAGGTCATCCCTGTTGCTGTTTTGGTAAAAACGAATTCTGCATCGTACATGCAGGCTTTGGCTGGATCGTTGGCCGAGATGCTCCACCAGGCTGCCCAGGTGAATTCGGCATTACCATAATCTTCAGCTGTTGGTCCTAAGCCGGTAAATCCGGGTTGATCATAAGCCCAATACCAGGTTTTGGAGCTGCCTCCTGTGAGATACTGAACTGCTTCGGCATCCTCGAAAGTACTTAATACCTCAAGTTGTGTAGATTTTACAGAGGTAATTCCGCCGGTTCCGACAGCATGAACAGTCACATTGTAAGCAACTACTCCGGTGATGGAAAAACGCTTTGTAACTTTACCGCTTGCCGAGATCATAGGGCTTGAGCCATCCCCAAAATCAAAAGTATAGGTGATGGCGTTTAAAGCTGTAGCTGTGAAATTGACCAGTCCGCTTCCGTCTCCATTTGGGTTTTCGGCATCGGCTCCCACGATTTCAAAGCTTAAGGTCACATTGGTTGGTGCAACCAATTCTCCCAGGTCATATTCATCTTTTTGGCATGAATTGGAAATGAATAACATGCCAATGATTGTAATAAATGCAATGAGGTTATGCTTTTTCATGTTTATCATTATTAATTGGTTAGCGTTAAATCGTCAATGTAATAAGTAGTATCATCACCCAGGTTACCAAAATCAAAGAAGATAACCACGCGGTCGTAATAAAAATCGGGTGCTGCACTGAAATTGAAAATGAGCTCTTCCCAGGTATCCGAGACAGTCGTTGTCATATCAACTTCGAATGCTTCATTACCATTAGCTGAATTTTCGAGTTTCAGTTTGACAATAATTCCTGTTTTTGGCGACCAGGTTTTTACTTTAATAGAGGTGTAAGTGTCAAGATCAAGATTGTAACTTAGATCGAAGAAACTGCCGGCCCATGTTTCAGCGCCCTGTGGCTTGTTAAATTCAGCTACATGGCCTGATGTATTGATCCCGGTAGGATCAGGATTTTCGGTGACAAATGCGTAACCATTACCGAAGTCGGTAAAAGTGATGGGTTCGCCTTCAAAATCTGCAAAAACCACTCCTGCACCCGGGCCTCCACCTTCACCTTTCAGCTCAATTTCGTCAAAGTAATACTCGTTGCCATTACCCGGATTTCCGAAATCGAAGAAAATCACGATGCGGATATAATCAGCTGCAGGTGCACCGGAGAAGTCATACTCGAGTTCTTCCCAGGCATTGGCAGTTGTGTTGGTTACATCCACCTCATGGGTGACGCTTGCATCCTGGTTTTCAATCTTTAATTTGACAACAATTCCACTCACCGGCGACCACGTAGCAACTTTCATTGTTTTGTAGTTTTCGAGATCGAGTACCTGGGTATGTTCAAAGAACGCCCCGGCCCATGTTTCAGCACCGGATGTTTTTGTAAGTTTGGCTACAGTAGCTGTAGTGTTTAAACCTGAGGGATCAGGATTTGCAAGTATTTCGATGTCGGCAATATTTCCGAAAGCTATGAATGCCGGGGGTTCGCCTTCAAAATTCTGAATAGGGAGTGTGGAAGGTGCACTTCCGGCGACAAGTTTCACATCATCGAAATAATAAGTGGCATCATCGCCAACATTACCAAAATCGAAGAAAAACACAATCTTTTGGTAGGTTTGGCTCACATCAATGGCAGAGAAATCGTATTCCAGCTCTTCCCATGAATTGCTTGTACTTGTCGTTGCATCTGCTTCAAATGCAATCTCACCACTATCCAGGTTTTCTACCTTAAGTTTAACAACCGCCCCTGATTTCGGCGACCAGACTTTAAGTTTGAAGAGTTTATTCGTCGAAAAGTCTATCGGGGTTTCAAGAATCAGGAGGCTGCCGGCCCAAATCTCTGCACCTGCACCTTTCACTGCTTTTGCAACCCGCGCGCTGGTGTTGATACCACTTTGATCCGGATTGTCAATTACTGTTGCGGTATTTCCGCCAAAGTCGAGAAAAGCATAGTTTACAGTAAAAGATTCAAAGTTGATTGGAAGATTAACCGGGTCGGATGCCGCTGAAATGGTGATCATTTCAGTGTATTCTGTGGTTGCTGCTCCTCCGCTCCTGGCAACAACCTTAATTTCGTAATCACCTGGTTCTTCGTAAAAGTTTGAGGCAACCTCTCCCGGTAATACGGTGACCGGAATTTCGTCAATCGTATCGCCAAAAAAAATGTCCATCACCGCAGCATAATCGGCAATGGCTGACACATTGATGATCCTTGGATTTACTGCGTCAGCCTGGATGGTAACAACCAGGTTTTCTGGCGCCTTGAACGAAACGGTTAGGTCCTCCTGGTAGGTATTTGTCAGGCCGGTAAGACCAACTCCCGTGATTTCAACTTTGAAAACCCCCTCGGCGTAGGTATGGGTAATTTTGTCATTCACGGTGTATTCTGCTGGTACTTCATTTTCAACGTCGCCGAATTTAATTTTATACCCGGTAACACCTTCGGCCTGCGGCATGATTGAAACCAAACCTGAATTATCCTGTGCTATATCGTAGGTTACAGCATTGATTTTCGGTGCAGTTACATTGTTTACTTTGTCAAGGTTGTCAATTTCCTTTTCACAGGCTAAGCCGGCGAACAGGATTACAACAATCAGGAATATATTTTTCATCTTATTCATATACATCTATTGTTTATTGATTAGTAACCAGAATTTTGCATCCAGTTTCCATTTGAAAAATTTATCTCTTCGATGGGAACGGGAAACAATTCATGTTTTCCGGTTATGAACCCATCAATCTCGCTGGCAGCCTGGCCAGTGCGCACGAGGTCGAAGAAACGATGACCTTCGCCCATCAGTTCCACATAGCGTTCATGCCAGATGGCATCAGTGAGTGCAGCACCGGTTAAGGTGACGTCATGATTATTGTCGCCAAATGCCCTTCGGCGAACCAAATTCAGATAATCCTGCGCCCTTGTGTCATCAATACCGCCACGGTTGAGTGCTTCGGCAGCCATAAGTAAAACATCGGCATAGCGGATAGCCCTGTAGTTATTGGGGTTGGTCAGATTAAGGTCGTTTTGTGCCTCGGGTCTTCTTTTACGGGGAAGATATTTACGGTTGAAATACCCGGTATGCTCGTTGCCGGTAGTGTAGGCAGCACCCATAGTATCAGCCCAGGCCTGTATGTCGAGAATAGTGACCCCGACGCGAAGGTCTCCCGGTTCGAAAGCATCAACTGCCTTTTGAACTGGCACATTGAAACTGAACCCGGGCGAAAATAGTGGTCCGTCGTAACCGCGAACGCCGCTAAAGCCCACAGCTATGTTCCCCTCACTGCATTGGAGGCAACCGAATCCGGCGCCTTCAACATCAGTATATTGAACTTCGAAAACCGATTCGGGACCGTTTTCTCCCTCCATTTCCCACATATCATTATAGTTAGTCGCTAGTGAATAATTTCCATCCATTATCACCTGTTCGAGCACATTTGCAGCTTCGGTAAATTCGTCCTGGTAGAGATAAACCTTGCCAAGCAACGATTGTGCTGCTCCTTTGGAAACCTGGCCAATTGTTGTCGGATTGGCTGTCAGAACTTCCGAGGCATAGATCAGATCAGCTTCTATCTGAGCATAAACATCTGCAACAGGTGAACGCGGAATTGAGGTTTCATCACCCAGTTGAAACCGCTTATCAATTTTCAGTGGAACTGGTCCAAACCATTTTACCAGTTCAAAATAGTAATAAGCTCTCAGAAACCGGACCTCGCCGATCATATGCTCTTTGCCGTCAAAATCGATTTTATCTTTAAACTCCATGAAATAATTCGCACGCTGCACACCGGCAAACATCCAGTTCCAGATATCCTTGAGGTTACTGTTGGTAGATGTGTGGATCATATCGTCAACCTGCTGCCATCCAATGACATCGGTTGGGCTTTCCCCACCGCAAAGGGTATTGTCGGATGCAATTTCGCCAAGTATTGCATTGGCATAGGTGGTTTGCAGCAGGTCGTAAGTAGCTACCAGCGCCATATAATAGTCGTCTGGCGAGTTAAAATAGTTTTCCGAATCAATGGAATACTCCGGGGATACTTTTACAAAATCATCAGAACATGAAATGAAAAATGCAGTGATGGTAAAAAGCCCCGTTAAAACTGTTTTGTTAAATATATTCTTTGTCATGGCTTTCGAATTATATGTTAATGTTAAATCCAAAAAGGTAAGTCCGGGCTGCAGGATAGAAACCATCATCGAAGCCTGAACCAATGGGAGCTCCACTTGAAGCTGCAGGATCAAATCCCTGGTACTTTGTGAGTGTAAACAAGTTGTTGATGGCAAAATAGAAGCGAACCTCCTGTATGCCAATTTTCATGCTTGTCATTTCAGGGATACGGTAACCAAGCACCATTCTTTGAAGTCTTACATAGGATCCGTCTTCGACATAAAAATCGGAGAAGATATTATTGGCAGTGGCGGCGGTGGTTACCCTGGGCACGTCGTTGCTTGTTCCTTCACCTGTCCACCTGTCCATGATATAGCTCATGCGGTTAACATTCGGCTGTGTACGTTCGTAATTTCTTACAATGTCGTTACCAATGCTTGCAAAGGCATAAGCAGTAAAGTCGAAATTTTTATATTTCAAAGTCAGGTTCAAACCCATCAGGGATGCAGGTATGGGGCTTCCAATATTGGTTCTGTCGTCTGAATTGATGATTTCATCACCATTGGTATCAACATACCTGATATCACCGGGTTGAGCTTCGGCGCCTAGAGCGATTTGAGAGGGATGAGCATCCACTTCAGCCTGAGACTGGAAAACACCGTCCGTTTGATATCCATAAAAATATCCTATAGGAAGGCCAACTTCCATCCGTGCCGGCAGCGGTTGACCGACACCAAAGCTTCCTCCTTCGACGAAACCCGTTCCATTATTTACTTCCAGTACTTCATTATTAAGTAAGGTCAGGTTGTAATTTACCTGGTAACTAAAATCTTTTCCAACCATACCACGGTAACCGGTGGAAAATTCAAAGCCACTGTTACGCACAGTTCCAGCATTGGATGTAGGAGCTGCAGCACCGGGAGCTGAGGTACCGAAAATACCGGATACCGGGATATTACTGATCAGCAGGTTTTCTGTGGTTTTAACAAAATAGTCGGCCATAAACTCGAGCCTGTCATTCAGGAAATGCAAATCAAAACCAAGGTCAAACTGTTCCGATTGTTCCCATTTGATGCTGGGGTTAGCCAGTGGACCAATAGCCCTGCCATTCACAAGTTGGTTATCCAATACATAGGTGCCCTCGCCATTTAAGGTTGAAATGAACCGGTAATCACCAATTTTATCTGAGCCCAGTATACCGTAGCTCAATCTGAATTTCAGCAGGTTTATGTCTTTGTATTTGTCCATGAATGATTCATCCGAGATGATCCATCCGAGGGTTGCTGAAGGGAAATAGGCCACGGTATTGTCCGGGCCGAATTTGGTAGAGGCATCACGTCTTAGCATCACCGATGCCAGGTATTTGCCCATGTAATCGTATTGACCACGGGCAAAATAAGAGAGCCTGCGCTGGTCATAGGTGTAAGAACCCGTTGTTTTCGAATCTACCAGTCCGTTAGCGAGGCTGATATCGGCAAAGTCCCATGAATTATTGGGAACATCCCAGCCTGTTGCATTCAGATTGTCTCCATAGGTTTTAAATATTGTTGTACCAATAGTACCAGTGATATGGTGAACATCTTCCAAAGTATTATCATAGGTGACAAAAGCATCGAATGTGTAATCATTGAAATTGTCACGGCTTTGATAAACACTGCTGCGGGTTACGTCAAATACTTTTCCGCCATAATCCACTTGCTTGGAGAATGATTTGTACTTGGCCGTAGTCGAATTGAACCCGATACGGGTTGTAGCTGTAAAATGTTGAGCAAAACTTGCATCGAGGCCAACATTCCCGTTCCATTTGTTCAGATTGTAATCGTTGAAAGTGTTGGCAACCTGCTGTAACGGATTGATAATTTCGATTCCGAGGTTTGACGGCGCCGGATTAAAATCCCCGCCCGGTTTGTAAATGGGCACGGTTGATGGCATATTCACAGCATTGAACAGCACCGATCCTAATCCAAAATCATTAAATGAACTACGGTTAATATAGGTGTAGGTTAATGTGGTATTTACCTTAAGCCAATCAGTAAGGTCTGCCCCCATTGCCATACGGGCGGTGTTTCTGGCAAATCCTGACTTGTCTCCTCCAATGATACCTTCCTGACGCAAATCTGATGCACTGATGGAGTAATTCATACTGCTTGAACCGCCATAAACCCTGATGTTATTGTCAAGGATAGGCGCAGATTCAAACAGTTCACTTTGCCAATTGGTACCTTCACCCAGGCCTGAAATATCAGGGTATGGCATCGCCTGACCATTAGCTACATAACTTTCATTTAAAATCACAGCGTACTCGGTCGCATTAAGCAAAGGGAGCATGCGGGTGGTTTCCTGGATTCCAAACGAACTGTTGATATCCACTTTGGTGGGCATATCTCTTTTACCGTTTTTTGTGGTGACAAGGATAATTCCATTGGCGCCAACGGTTCCATAAATGGCAGCCTGGGCATCTTTGAGTACTGTAATAGTCTCGATGTCGTTAGGGTTGAGCGTATTCAGGTCTCCCTGGTATCCGTCGATGATCACTACCGGTGATGCATCGCCGTTAGTGGAAATACCCCTGATCCTGATATCCAGACCTGCGCCCGGAGCCCCGGATTGCGGAGTAACGTTCACACCTGTTACTGTTCCTTGCAAGGCTTCTTCAACTTTTACAGGTTTCAGCCTGTCAATAGTACTTGATCCCACAGTAGATACAGCACCGGTTAAATCCTTTTTCTTTACGGTACCATAGCCAATCACCACCAACTCATCCAAACCCGTGGACTCAAACTCCATGGATACATTGATAATCAGCTGGCCGCTGTACACAACTTCCATGGTTTTCATCCCAACAAAGGAAAAGACAATTGTCGATTCAGCCGGTACATCATTTAACGTAAATGCTCCGTCTATGTCCGTAGTGGTTCCGGTAAACGTACCTTTAACAAGTACGGTCACCCCGGGGATAGGCAAGCCATCATCAGCAGAGGTCACAACACCCGTTAGGCTGCGTTGTTGAGCGCTGAGGGATGTCACAATGATCAGTAAGATGATCATTAAACTTGTAAATTGTTTACTCATAAGGCATCATTTGATTTTTAATAAGTTTATGTTCCGAAATCTGAGCACAAAGTTAATATACATATTTTAGTGATAAAAATTTTTGACATTCTCAAAAACTCAACAGAACAAACAATAACCTACATCAACACTACATCAATTAGGATTTAAATCGTTGAATTATAAATTGATATAAAATTAAAAACAACAGTTTTTGCCTGCGACTTTTACCATTAGTCAAGACCTGTTTTTTTACCCAAATGTCAGGGATGAAATCGTGGGTTATGTTTTACCAATTGTAATCATAGATCAACTGACATCATTAATAATTCAGAATAAAATCCGTCAGGTTCGTATCATGATCGAGTTGCAGTTTTTTACGGAGACGGTAACGGCTGATTTCAACTCCCCTCAACGATATATTCATCAAAGTGGCAATTTCTTTGCTCGAAATATTGAGCCTGAGGTAGGCGCATAGTTTTAATTCCCGTGGCGAGAGGTCAGGATAGTTTTTCCTGAGCCGTTTGAGAAACTCTTCATGGACATTTTCAAAATGACTTTCAAAAACTTCCCATTGTTTTTCTGAATCAATGCTGCGGTTGATCTTTTTATTGATGCCGTGAATCTGATTCACCGCAGGGTGTTTGCCCAACTCTCTCATCAGTTTACGGAGATCATTTTTAATGGCTGTCAGTGATTTGCTTTTCTGAATGATCTGCATGGTAGTATTGGCCAGCTCTTTATCTTTTTGGATCTTCTCCGATTGAAGTTTCTCGTTGCGCAACTTTATCACCTCCTGCTCGGCCAGCAGCGAATCGATCTGCAACTGTTTTTCACGCTCAATAAAGAGTTGTCTCTGCTCTTCTTCAGCAGCTTTTCGTGCCCTCTCAATTCTGTAGCGCATGTATTTTCCAAAAAGCAGGATCAGCAGAATCAGCAAAATCACATAAAAAGCATAAGCATATTTGCTTAAATACCAAGGAGGAAGGATAGTGAAGGTCAGTGTGGCCGTTTCGCTTTCAACGCCAAAAATGTTGATGGCTTTAACTTTAAATACGTAATCCCCATGACTCAGATTGGTGAACTGCCGCAATGATCCGTTTTTCCAATCCAACCAGTCTTCTTCAAAACCTTCAAGTTGTGTCAAAAACCTCAGATGATCGGGGTTTTCAAAATCATTGGCTGAAAATTCAAATTGAAGATGATTGTATCTAAAAGGTAAGGTTGCTGTAAAATGATTCCCTGAAGGAGTTCCTTTATAAATCAGCGAATCAATCCCAGAAAGAATCTGCATACTTCTGATAAATGCTTTGAAAGGTTGCTGGTAATCCTTGCTGTAATTCGGGGTGTAATGGGCAAATCCCGACTGTGTGCTTATAAAAACATTTTTTTCGTCGTGGGGGTAAACAAACTGAAACCATTTAATAAACTTACCTTTGAGTTCCCTGAAAGGGATTTCGACCTCGGCAAAATTCCCGTCTTCCTTTTTCCTGTAAACGCCTACTTCATCCAGAGTAAAATACCAGATATTTCCTTGCGTGTCTTCTTTCAGGATATTTATGTCACTTCGCGATAAACGATTTGAAAGGCGTTCATCCAAAACAAAACTGTCGGTTTCGGGCGAATACCTGTAAATACCCTTGCCTGTTGTAAAAACGGGTTTACTGCCGATATCGAAAACACTAATATCTTTATCAGAGGGGAAGCCATTCCGTCTGTTGAAAAAATCAACACGGACAATACTATCATAGGCTTCGTTAAAATGTGCACGAAAAACACCCTTGTAACCATGGCTA
The DNA here is from genome assembly GCA_014860585.1 of Bacteroidales bacterium. NCBI lineage: Bacteria > Pseudomonadati > Bacteroidota > Bacteroidia > Bacteroidales > Bacteroidales bacterium. Next base: position 45,989 of record JACZJL010000027.1, read on the forward strand.
ATCCAAATGCTTTGCGAATCGGCATTGGCAAGAAACTTTGATGATTCCTTAAATCCTTTTATCTGGGTTCCTTTTGACCATTTTCCATTCTTCCGTTCAAACTTGACCAGAAAAGTGTAGGTCCCGCAAATCACAATATCCTTCTGCCCTGTGGGCTGAATAAAAGACCATCCTCCCTGGATGTTGGAGACCATCTCAGCCCGGGTCTCATTGATCACAAAAATGCCAGAATTGTGCCCGCAAAATAACGTTCCATCAATAACCTCCAATGCCCAAACTTGTCCCTGAGTTCCCGGCACCAGGTTAAACTTTTGATCTGTACCGCCCCTGATAAGGGACTTCCAGTCATGGTAAAAAACACCCCGGTTTGTTCCGAAATAGATTCGCCCCTGATGCATTACCGCCGTATACCCTGAACTCAGATTGTTATAGGTGGAAAAGAAGGTTAATGGCGAATTGATCTCGACATAATCAATCCCATTGTCCAGTCCCAGCCAGAGATTTGAAAACTGGTCAACTTGTAAACTCAACACTGTATTGTTCTGCAGCCCTTTATTGATGTTGATGTGCTGCAACAAGTTGCCCGCTGTATCACAAATTACAACGCCGTTCTGAATAGTTCCAAACGCCCATGTGGCGCCGTCAAGCGGTAAGGCACAAAACACCTGGAATTGTTTGAGCCGCTCTGAAACTGGAGTGGCCCATTCTGTAATGCTGTTATTGTCCCACATAAAAATGCCTTCATCTGCAGTAGCGATCAAAATTGATTTACCTTTTGGAAGCATGGCCCAAATAAGTTTCCCGGCCAGTTTCCCGGCGCCATTCAATTGTACCAGTTGATCATCTTTAAGTAAAAATAGTCCCTGCATCTGATCATTGATGAATAACTGATCGTTTACCATAAAGGAAAAATGAAACATGCCGGGCGCTTCGATCACTTTCAGGGTATCATTGCGGTAGATCATTAGTTGGGTGAAAGTTTGAAATACTATCCCACCTGCTGCCTCGTGTATCTTCCAAATATCGCCGAAATCTCTGAGGTTTTCCGGGATTAACTGATAAAGTGAATGGAATACCAAATCGCCGGTTGAATCAGCTTCAAAAAATCCTAACTCATTGTATCCACCGGCATAAATTCGACCATCTCCTGTGGCTTTTATACTGCGCACAACTGTGCGTAAGGGCAACGGATACTTACGCCATTTCAACCCGTCAAACTCAAGCACCCCGTCATTGTTGGCAAAATAAGCAAGGCCCGACGAGCCGATATCTATCATCCAGTTCTGGGTTCCCGCTTGTACGATGGAGTGATCATAATTCCTTACTGGCGGTGTTCCAATGATTTTTACCTCGGCAAGCAGAAATAAATCTGCGAACACGAATTGTAAAAGAAAGATGCTGATTATTTTCAACCTACCAGTCATTTTACTATCCCGCTGTAAATATTTTTTAAAAATCCATTGGCAAAAATAATCAAAGATAGTTTTGATGAGATGGTTTTGTGGAATAACATGAGCACAACTTAATTTTTACAAGCAATGACCAAACGCTAAAAGGACTGGTTTTGTAAAAGTATCAAATTGAAACGGTGATGATCAGTTGAATAAGGTTCTGTTTTTCCGGGAAATATCCATGTAGTTTAATTTTTCAGTGAAAGAATGGAGAGTTTTTCAAAAATGTTAATTTTGTTCCTGTTTAAAATATGTGTCAGCAAGAAAACGCCTGTTTTGAATATCACATTTTAAGAGTTTTCTTGCGTGCACCATTAAGTAAGAGGAAAATATTAATATCAAAACTGGACTGATTTGAAGTATGTTGTTGCATTTTTGGAGGTGGGAATTGCTGTTAATAAATTCAATATTAAACTTTCGCACGCATTATTTCCTTTCTTGCCTCTTTTGACAATCACATCATTTTATCATCATAGTTTACTTTAGTTTAGGAATCAATTTCTCATGAACACTTAACTAAAACTGATTTTGACAAAAAATGGGCACATAGCGTTCATTTTCATCCTTTCTATCATTGTCCTCGGATCAATGATCATGCTGTATTTTTTAGGATCGTCATATTATCAGGTCCCACTTGAAGAAAGATATTTTCACCCGGATCACCAAAATTTAAAATCCAGCGGGATTATTGGTCATGGTTTGGGTATTTTGGGTTCATTATTCATGATTTTTGGAGTGGTTTCTTACATGGCCCGAAAAAGGTATCGCTTTTTATCACGGATGGGATTTCTCAAGCACTGGCTTGAGTTTCACATCTTCCTTTGTACGCTTGGTCCTTTATTAATCCTAAGCCATACTACATTTAAGTTCGGCGGTATTGTAGCTATTAGTTTCTGGAGTATGGTAGCAGTTTTTCTAAGTGGCATTGTCGGAAGGTTTATCTACATTCAAATCCCCCGAAGTATTGAGGGCAGGGAGTTAAGTCTGAATGAAATTCGCACGATGAAGAAGAATATTGACAACATAATAAGGGAAAATTACAATCTGGATGATAATAGCATCGCTGGTATCGAAAATTTGATTTCAAAAACCAATCGGGATGCGACAAAAGCCGGGGGATTTATTTTCAGTAGTAATTTTGTAGCTGATGTAAAGCAAATAAGGAAGTTAAAGGTCTTACTGAAACGGGATGACCTTGCAAAAGGAGATATGAGGAAAATTCTCAGGTTGGTTAAGGATGAGATGGCAATAAACCGCAGAATTGAAAGGCTCAATATGATGCAGAACCTTTTCCGGTACTGGCATGTAGCCCATCTGCCATTTGCCCTTGTTATGCTGATTATTATGGTTATTCATATTATTGTCACTGTCACATTTGGTTACCACTGGATATTTTAACGATGGAAGTAATTATTGAAGAGATTCTGACCTACGCGCTTGTTATTACATTATGCCTGTTCGTGGTGTTTATTTACCTGCGGAGGCAGAAGAGTATTTCAAGAAAAACTGAAGAGAAAATCAAACTGGCAAAGGAGGAAGGGCTTTTTGAACCCATTTCGTTGCATCCGGTAGTTGATCCGGGCAGTTGCATAAAAACCGGTGCATGCATTGCAGCGTGTCCTGAAAAAGATATTCTGGGCATTGTTAACGGGAAAGCAACAACCATTAATGCATCGCGCTGTGTAGGTCATGGGGCATGCTTTCATGCCTGTCCCACCGAAGCCATAACTTTGTGTATTGGCACCGAAAAACGTGGCGTTGACCTACCTCACGTAAACGAAAATTTCGAGACCAATATACCTGGTATATTCATTGCCGGTGAACTTGGAGGCATGGGATTAATCAAAAATGCTGTGGAGCAGGGGAGGCAGGCAGTGGAGAATATTGTAAAAAAAATCAAAGAAAAACACGGCGCCGATTATGATCTGATTATTGTTGGCGCTGGTCCGGCAGGAATATCGGCTTCACTGACCGCTAAAAAGCACAACCTTAATTTCATTACTTTAGAGCAGGATTCACTGGGAGGAACGGTTTTTACTTTTCCCCGTTCAAAAATTGTCATGACTTCTCCCATGAATTTGCCCCTGCACGGCAAAGTCAAACTATATGAAACAAGTAAACCCCAATTGCTTGAACTTTGGTTGGAGGTGTTGAAAAAAAACGGGATCACTATCCGCGAACATCAAAAAGTCGATGCAATCATCCCGGTTAATCATCACTTTCAATTAAAGACCCTTGATGGGACAACTTACACATCAAAATGTGTACTGCTGGCTATCGGGCGTCGCGGGACACCACGAAAACTAAACATACCGGGAGAACAGTCAATAAAGGTCGCCTACAGGCTGCTTGAACCAGAAATCATTACAGGGAAAAATATTCTGGTTGTGGGGGGTGGTGATTCTGCCATCGAATCTGCACTTTTGCTTGCCAATCAGAACAATGTTCTACTCTCTTATCGGGGTGAAACATTTAGCAGGATTAAGGCTAAAAATAAAATCAAAATTGAAGAAGCGATTGGGTTGGGGAAAATAGATATAAAATTTAGTTCAACCGTTTCAGCGATTGAGGAGGCCACAATCACACTCAAAGTTGAAGAAAATGGAGAATCGCTGAAAATTAAAAACGACCTGGTTTTTATCTTTGCGGGCGGTGAATTGCCCACTGAGTTTTTAAAAAAAGCCGGCATCGAAATAACAAGTAAATATGGGGAAAGCATTTTAAAGCATTGATCTAACCATGAAGTAATCATACCGAAATGAATGAGCAGAATGTAAAAATATCAATCACCCTTGTGTTCCATTTGATCCTCGCCTTGCTGGTCAACGGACAGATTTCACCTGGTGACCTGGCCGCAGTACATGCTCATCTCGAAGGCTTGTCTAACTGTACCAAATGCCATACCTTAGGGGATAAAGTAACGGATGAAAAATGCCTTGATTGTCATGTTGCGATCAAAACGCTTATTGGACAGAAAAGGGGTTACCATGCATCCTCAGAAGTAAAAGCCAGGAACTGTTTTGAGTGCCATAACGATCATCATGGGAGGAACTTTCAGATTATCCGGTTCGATCCCAATAAGTTTGATCATGACCTGAGCGGGTATAAATTGGAAGGAGCCCATGCAAATAAAGATTGTAAAGATTGCCATAACAATGATTTTATAAAGGATTCAAAACTAAAAGAGAAACAGAGTACTTACCTGGGTCTGGAAACAACCTGTCTTTCCTGCCACGACGACTACCATCAGAAAACGCTGCAGGAAAATTGCCTGGATTGCCATAATTTTGAAGGATTTAAACCCGCGCCTAAATTCGATCACAAAAATTCAAAATTCCAATTGCGCGGGAAACATCAACAGGTTGAATGTATTAAATGTCATAAAATTGAAGAACAGAACGGAAAGACTTTCCAGGTATTTAAAGGGGTGGCATTTGCAAACTGCACCAATTGTCACGTGGATGTTCACAACAACAAATTCGGGTCGAATTGCAAGCAATGTCACACTGAAGAATCATTTCATATTTTGCCGGACCTGAATGTTTTTAATCATAACCGTACCCCCTTCCCATTGGAGGGAAAACATATCAGCGTTGATTGCAAAAAATGCCATAAAACAAAATATACCGATCCATTGCCCCACAATTCCTGCATGGATTGTCATGAAGATTATCACAAAGGCCAGTTTACGACTGATGACAAGCGGGCTGATTGTATTTCATGCCATACTGTACAAGGTTTTCAGGGTTCATCGTTTACTATCGAAAGACACAATGAAACCCATTTTTCGCTCACCGGGGCGCATCTTGCAACACCCTGCTTTGCCTGTCACTATAAAGATGAGACATGGAATTTCAGAAATATCGGGATCACATGCAACGATTGTCATGAAGATATCCATAACGACTTAATTGACAAAAAATATTATCCCGATTCGGACTGCAATACATGCCATGAAACTTCCCGCTGGCGTGATGTAAACTTTGATCATTCACTCACTGAATTTGAACTTGAGGGTGAACATGCGAAGCAGCTTTGCCGGGCGTGTCATTTCCCAATGTTTGATGGCGTTAAGGCACAGCGCTTCAATATTTTGACATCGGAGTGCATCCAATGCCATGAAGATGTTCATTTCAACCAATTTAATGAAGGTGGTCAAACAGATTGCCTGCATTGTCATTCCTTCGAAAACTGGGAAGCCAGCCATTTCGATCATAACAATACAAGATTCCCCCTTGACGGAAAGCATAAAGATGTGGCATGTAAAAAATGTCATTTAGAAGTTGTTCAGGGGGACAGGGTTTATACACAATATAAAATGGAGCGTTTCCAATGCAAAGACTGTCATTAATTTTTCTGGTTGTGGTACCCATCCTTTTTGTCGCATTCCAGGCGACAAAATCACCACATGGCGAAAAGTTTGAAATGGATTGTGGAATATGCCACAGTCCTGAAGGATGGCAACTGGACAAGGAACATTATAGTTTCGATCACAGTACCACACAGTTTCCCCTCGCCGGGCAGCATCAGACTTTTAATTGCCGGGGCTGTCATGTTTCGCTGATTTTTTATGAAGCCCAAACGGAGTGTATTTCATGTCATACCGACATTCATGAACAAACTGTTGGTATGGAATGTGAAAGGTGTCATACTCCTCAAAACTGGTTGGTCCCCAATATAACCGAGATTCACCAGATGAGCCGTTTTCCTTTGATTGGACCCCATGTCACAGCCGCTTGTTCTGATTGCCACGTTTCTGCAAGTTTACTTCGGTTTGAACCATTAGATACAGAATGTGTCGCTTGTCATGAAGATGATTATCTGGCTGCCACTAATCCAAATCATGTTGAGAACAACTATTCTACAAATTGTGCTGAATGTCATAACCTCTATACTTTTACATGGACCGGGGTTGGAATTGATCACAGTTTTTTCCCTCTCAACCAGGGGCACAACATTGCCGATTGCTTTCAATGCCATACTCCAGGGGCTGATTACTCTAATATCTCCAACGATTGCTTTTCCTGCCACGAACAAGATTATTATGCTTCGGATAACCCCAACCATACTGCTTCAGGTTTTTCGACAGAATGTAACACTTGTCATACTTTAGCTCCAGATTGGAAGCCTGCCGATTACAGAGAACATGATGCCCTGTACTTCCCAATTTATTCTGGAGAACACAATGGCGAATGGAATGATTGTGCGGATTGCCACAGCGATTTTTCCAACTTCTCCGTATTCACTTGCACTGACTGTCATGAACACAATAAAAATGACATGGATAACGAGCATGATGATATTAGTGGTTATTTATACGAAAGTATGGCTTGCTATGGATGTCACCCGACTGGCACGAGCGATGATAGTTTCGATCACAATGCCACTGCTTTTCCGCTTACTGGGTTCCATCTTCAAACACTTTGCAGCGGGTGCCATATTTCAGGATATACCGGTACTCCAACTGATTGTTTTGCCTGTCACGAACCTGATTACACCCAGTCAATTAATCCAAACCATGTCGAACTCGGTTTTGACAATGATTGCGCCTTATGCCATACAACCCAGGCAGGATGGGAGCCTGCAACATTTGACCAGCACAACGAAGTTTATGCCTTGACAGGTGCACATGCTGGAATTGCCAACAATTGCGCCGACTGCCATAACGGCCAGTACAACAACACGCCAAATGCTTGCGTCGGTTGCCATCTAGAAAATTACAACCAGACTACTGATCCTCCTCATGAAGCGGTTCAATTTTCGACCGAATGTGATCTTTGCCACTCCACAGCGGCCTGGGAGCCCTCTACTTTTGATCATGACGGGCAATATTTCCCTATTTACAGCGGCAATCATAACGGTGAGTGGGAATCCTGCACCGACTGTCATACTGCTCCTGGTAATTATGGTTTATTCAGTTGCATTGATTGTCACGAACACAACCAAATCGACACGGACAGGGAGCATCAGGGAGTGGGAGGTTATATTTATGAAAGTACCGCATGTTACGAGTGTCATCCGACAGGAGAAGCCTCAGGCGCCTTCAATCACAACACCTCGTCATTTCCCCTCACTGGAGCACATATATTAACCGGCTGCATTGATTGCCACGAAAATGGTTATGCAGGTACACCTTTCGAATGTTTTGCATGCCACGAACCGGACTATACCCAGTCGATAAATCCAAATCATGTTGAACTCGGTTTTGCCACTGATTGCGCATTATGCCACACAACTCAGGTGGGATGGGAGCCTGCATCATTTGACCAGCATAACGAAGTTTATGTGTTGACAGGCGCACATGCCGAAATTGCCAACAATTGCGCCGACTGCCATAACGGCCAGTACAACAACACGCCAAATGCTTGCGTCGGTTGCCATCTAGAAAATTACAACCAGACTACTGATCCTCCTCATGAAGCCGTTCAATTTTCCACCGAATGTGAGCTATGCCACTCCACAGCAGCCTGGGAGCCTTCTACTTTTGATCATGACGGGCAATATTTCCCAATTTACAGCGGCAACCATAACGGTGAGTGGGAATCCTGCACTGACTGCCATACTGCTCCTGGTAATTATGGTTTATTCAGTTGCATTGATTGTCACGAGCACAACCAAATCGACACGGACAGGGAGCATCAGGGAGTGGGAGGTTATATTTATGAAAGTACCGCATGTTACGAGTGTCATCCGACAGGAGAAGCCTCGGGCGCATTCAATCACAACACCTCGTCATTTCCCCTTACTGGAGCACACATAATAGCAGGCTGCATTGATTGCCACGAAAATAGTTATGCAGGCACACCTACCGATTGTTTTGCCTGCCATGAACCCGATTTCAACACATCAGTCAACCCAAATCATGTCGAGCTCGGTTTTGCCAATGATTGTGCTTTATGCCACAGCACACAGCCAGGATGGGAACCTGCCACCCTTAATAACCATAATGATTATTATGTGCTGGAAGGAGCGCACAGTGCCATTGCCAACAATTGTGCGGAATGTCATAACGGAAACTACAACAACACTCCCAACAGTTGCTTTGGTTGCCATGAAGAGCAGTACAATCAGTCTAATAATCCCCCACATCTCTCGGCTCAGTTTCCGATAGAATGTGAGACCTGTCATACACAAAGTGTTTGGGTACCATCAACATTTAATCATGATGCCATGTATTTTCCAATATACAGCGGAAAGCACAAAGATGAATGGGATGCCTGCGTGGACTGCCATATCAACCCGGGTAATTATGCCATTTTTAGCTGCATTGATTGCCATGAACACAACCAGCCAGATATGGATGATGAACATGAAGATGTTCCGGGATACCAATACAACAGCCTGGCCTGCTATGCATGTCATCCCAACGGCAGAGCGCCAATGCAAATGAATAAGATGGACGTAAATATCAGAATCGATGATTAATTTTTTGAAAGTTATCGTTACCATTTTACTGATCACCTTCTGCGGTTTTAAGTCCTTCGGACAGCAGGCAGATGATGGAAAAGTATATGGAACAATCACTTACAAAAGTGCCAGCAATGTTTATGTCCGGTTTGAATCTACTGAAACGGTGAAAGCCGGAGATACGCTCTATTTTCAGCGCGATGGGGTGTTGATCCCTGCCCTTGTTGTCGAAAGCCTTTCTTCCATTTCATGCCTTTGCGCACCCATCGAAGGAATCAATTTGTCTGTCGGAGATAAGATTTCTACATTTCCAAAAATTGAATCCATTGGCAAGAACACAATACCACCAGAGGTGGAAGAAGTTGTTTTATTGCCGTTTGTCACCCCTCAAAGCGATACAATAGAAAGTCAAATTCCTGCAAGAAGTGTACAGCAGGAAATCTCCGGAAGGTTTTCTATTTCTTCTTATTCTGACTTTTCAAACACTATTGCCGATGATGGTCAGCGCATGAGATATGTGATGGCGCTGAATATGAAAAACATAAGAGAATCAAGACTTTCGTTTAAGAGTTACATTTCATTCAGTCACAGAAATAATGTATGGGATGAGATAAAAAGCAACATCCATAACGGATTAAAAATTTACAACCTGAGCCTTCATTATCAGGTGTGTGAAGATAAAAATCTGTGGTTTGGGCGAATGATCAACCCAAAGGTTTCAAGCCTGGGAGCTGTTGATGGTATTCAGTTTGAGAAAAAGTTCAATAAGATCACTGTCGGAGCATTGGCTGGTTCAAGGCCGGATTGGACGGATTACAGCTACAACTTCAAACTTTTCCAGGCAGGAATCTATGCCAGTCACGAACTGGCTAAGGATAAACTCACCATGCTAAATACCATTGCAATCGTTGACCAGGAAAATGACTGGAATACCGACAGGCGTTTTTTATACATCCAGCATTCCAGCAGGATTGTAAAGAAGGTTTATTTTTTCGGTTCAGGAGAATTTGATTTGTACAAAAAACTAAACGACCAACAGCAAAACACCTTCAATCTTAGTAATTTATACTTGCAATTACGTTACCGGATGTTCAGCAATTTCTCAGTATCACTGGCTTATAGTGCCCGTAATAATCTGATTTTGTATGAAACGTACAAATCGTTTATTGAAAAGCTGCTTGAGACTGAAACACTCCAGGGATTCGTACTCTCGGCAAACCTGAGGCCTGTAAGGAACATCGATGTTGGAGTGAAGGCGGGTTACAGAAACAGACCCGGCGATATGAGGTCGTCAAAAAACCTTTATACTTATGTGAACTTTGCCCGCCTGCCTGTTTGGGGCCTTTCGGCCAATATCACTGCAATTTTTCTGGAAACGGGGTATTTAAAGGGAAAAGTTTATGGTGTAAGGTTGTCACGGGACCTGATAAGGGGTACATTGTATGCTTCTGCCGGATACCGGCACAACAAGTATGATTATTTTAACCAGGAATATTCTCTTGCCCAGGACTTGCTGGAACTCAACTTAAATCTCCAAATGAAATGGAAAATGTTCGCTTCATTAAACTATGAAAGCACCTTTGATAAAAGTATGAAGTTTTACAGGGTATATGTAAATCTGACCAAACGTCTTTAAGACTATAACGAAGTGTTGAACTGCCAGGTTGCATCTTCAAGGATAGCATCGTACTGGTATCCTGAGCCAAAGTCTTTATCAACACTTAAGGTCCCTGTAAAAGTAACAATATCGCCAACTGCGAAATCCACCGGCAATGTTGATGTAATGGTCAGGTCATAACTGCCCTCACTTTCAGTCCCATCCTGAATATGTATCCAGTGACGTTTCATAATGTTTTGACTGATTTTCACCACCTGACCTCTTACGACCACTTTTGTCCCCTCGAGCATTTTTTTATTGCTGAAAATTCCTGCAATGGTAATTCCGTTTTTTGCTGGTTCAACCTTTAAGCCCGCTTGCACCGAAGTTTTGGTGTGGTCGTGGGGAACAGATTTGGCAAGGTTATCTTTATGCCCACCATTTTCATTTCCAAAATCCTGGATAAACATCACTGAGTCGAAGGTTGTACCCAGTTGTTTACTTTCGAAATCTTTTACCATCATTCCTTCTACATAGGAATAAAGTTGCCCGACCTCAATCGGCCTGGCGGTAATTGCAGCCCAAAAAATTTTGCCGTTGTCATCAAGTTTAACATAAGTGTAGGTTCCGGCATCTGTAGCTTCGAGAACTTTGGCCTTTCGCTGATTTCCTGAAGCTAAAGTGTTCATGATTTCATCAAGTTTTTCACTTTTTTGTTTTGACTTGTCAATTCCTTCGTTGCACGAAGCCAGCATTATTGCTACCAATGAAATGATGATTGAAATTCGCATAAAAATTTATTTTGATGTTTATAAAGATTTAACGGTTTACTGAGGTAAACAAATTGAATTGCATTTTGTCAATTACTTTTCCTAAAAAAATTGAACCCCGCCAGAAAATGTATCAGGAGGGGTTCAATTTTTTAAAGTTTGTTTATCTACCTGATTTGCAATTTGGTTTGATAACTTTTTGTGCCGGATTTAACTTCGAGGAGGTAAACGCCAGAGGTAAGTTTTGTTAGATTAAGTGATTTTGTGAATTGGTTGTCCGATACTTTAACGTTGTCACTATGAACGGTTTTTCCTGAAATATCGGTAACTGTCAGTTGATAATCTCCTGCAGGGATTTCAAGTAGAGAAACATTGAACATTCCTTTCCCCGGATTAGGATAAACCTGCACTTGAGTTTCGGTTGATCTAATATTATCGACAGATGTAATATCTGTGATGGCAATATCATCAATTGCCATGTCACTTTTTTCTCCGCTGCCTGTGTACCCTCTTATTCTAAGGCCAATCACTGACCCGTTCCAGGGTGCGAGGTCCACGATCAGTTCATGCCATTCATCACCCTGGTTTCCAACTACCGGTGGCACAATGTCGCGGATGATTTGTGTACCGTCAAAGAGGTCAACATGCAGTCGTCCCATATCCGAACCGTAGGCGTGATACCAGAGGCTGAGTGCAGGACTTTGCCCATTGGTCAGATCAATGCAAGGAAGAGATAAAACAGCCTCTTTGAAATAACAACCCACTGAGGGTTCAAGGTAAAGATATTGTCCGAGAGGATCACCGGTTGTATGATCGGCTGATGGACCTGTTTCAAAAGAGTAGGTACCACCCCGCCAGGTTCTCCAGTCCACATCGTCAAGCACCTGGTTAGTGAGGTTTATCCAGCCATCGGCGAGATTGCAGGTGTAGAGTTCACAGATTGGCGCCGGTAGGCACAATTCAAATTCTTCCATTGTTTGCAGGTTTCCCGGTGCCATCGAAACCCCTTCGATTACTTCAAAATTGGTAATCAGTTCGTTATTGCCGGGATTTTGATCGGGAGCGTACACTATCCAGCTTTTCAGGACATACGAACCAACCTGAGAAATATCGATGTTTCCAGCAAAAGTATAGGTGAGGATGGAATCAGGCATAATTGTGCCTGTATAGGTTTCTGTAAAAATATCACCTTCGTTGAGTTGGTAACTGAAATCGGGATCGATGACGGGCTCAAGGCCGAAATTTTTTACTTTGATGGTAACGCCAAGGCTTGTGAGCTCCATGCATGACTGGAATAATCCCCATGTAACTGAAGGGACATCCAGCATCATCGCGTCTGTTCCATAGCAATTTAAAGTTCCTGCGGTTTTTTGGATGGCAATTGCCCGTTGCCCGACAGATCCATCTGGTGCATGGGCACTTACGCTGAACCAATGAATTTGTGATGCGCTTACACCTTGGACGATGAAAGAGTTGGTCGAGGTTGTGCCAATGGGGTCCATATATTTTTGTCCAAGCTTGTAAATAGTATATCCAGATGCGCCATACACCTCGTTCCAGCTAAGATGCAGATCATTTTCACACGCCCAGTCAACAGACAGTCCGGTTGGTACAGGCACAATAGTTAAAGGAGCATTTGTTTGGGAGACAGATTCACCGCGCGAAATTCTGACCCACGCCTCACCGGTCATGGTTGAAGGAACGATCCAGTTGTAATAGCGAACATTACCGGCAATATCATTTCTGATCATTTGCCACGTATCGCCGTTATCCAACGAATATTCGAGCACAAAAATACCCTCAGTCCCCGGAGCATCCCACCGGATCATTTCTTCAGCTCCCGGAACGAGTTTTTCGCCTCCATAGGGATAAGTAAGAACAATTTCATCAGGGATAAAGTCATAAATGACATAATAGGTTTGTGGTCCCTGTGGCACTGTCGAGCCGGTCACTGACAATGTATATTGACCTGGTTCCGGCGAAGTAAGCGTAACCTGTTCCTGGTTATTTCTAACATCAATGCCGCGCACAGCAGTCTTATTGAGGCTGTCAGGATTTGGATAATGGCTGAGCACCCATGGCAACCATTCGGATGAGGAGGGATCTGTTACTTTAATGTCGAGATTATTAACCAATGCCCAGTTAGTGTTGACTGTTGACTCGAAATCTACCCAATAAACCATCACACGCATTTCGGCTGTGTTTTCAGGAACAATAAACTGATGTTCGATGGTTTGTCCATTTGCAATAGTTGCTGAATCGTATCGGCCTTCTTCCAATACCTGAACTGCTCTTAAACCGTTAATTCTGCCGAAGCCATAACGGAAGTCTGGTCCAGGGTTCCCAAGGTCATCGGCGGTGTTCATCACCAAAGCTTTCATCATTCCACCCGTAGGGTCTGCGCCGCCATTTAATTCACGGTGTGCCTGAAAGAGTTGTGTGATCACACCGGCTACCCCGGGGCATGACATGGAAGTCCCGGTTTTAAAGCCATAATTGTTTGGATTGATGGTAGAGTACACGCTTGTTCCTTTAGCTGAAATCTCAGGTTTAATACGCCCGTCATGAGCAGGGCCGCGACTGCTGGAACTTGACAATCCGTCGGTAGAGTTCAGATTAGCCACAGCGATGACGTTTTTGGCTGCTTTGTGGCCACCTGTGATATTTCCCCAGCCCGCTCCGGCGCCGTATCCGCAGTTATCAGCCCCGGCATTTCCAGCAGAGAAAACATGCAATAATCTGGTGTAAAGGCGCATCTGCTGGTCCATTGTTCGGGTTAACGTGGTATAACCCGCATTACAACCATCGCTGTAGGAAGTGGATGAAACCCTGATTTGGTTTGAGCCGTAATGTGCTGGAATATTGTTGAAACCCGCATAATTGGAAGCACTGTAATTATAGAGGTTTGCTCCGAAAGCATTACCCCGGGTTGTGGGGTCAATGTTTCCCCCTCCCATGATGATACCTGCACAGTGATCACCGTGGTCGCCAATATTGTTTCCCATGTATTGGGCCAAGACCCGCCCTTCATAATCAATGTGAGGACCGATAACCCCATCATCCTGAAGCATTACGTTTACACCTGACCCGTCATAATGACGACCAGTTGAAAAATCATTGGCTACTGTATTGGAACGATGCAATGTTCTGCCTGTATAATTATCCGGTACGGGAGTGGGGTACACTGGCTCGAGATAAACAACAAAAGGCAGTTGTGAAAGCATTGAAATATCTTCAATTGGGGTGATTATATGCACATACTTGCTGAAATCATTCCGATCTTTTACATCATACCCCTGGTTTGTCAGCGCAGCCAAAACCTTTTCAGGATCTAAATTTGAGAAATAGCTGAGCAACAGTTCAATTTTTCCATCCTCACGAAGCGAATGTTCCGGAAACTCATGGGTAAAGAGTGACGGCGCCAGCTTTATCGCATCAGTAACAGAAACAATGCTCCTGATATTTCCTGTCGTGAGTGCTATGGAGACAAACCCGCTTTGAAAAGCTGCAAAATAGCCGTAATGTGGAATATAATCCAGGAGGAGGATCCCGCCAGCCGAAAGGTTTTGACGCTCTGAATCAGTGGGGATCTGATAAAACTGGATAATAGCGAAAAACTGGTTTTCAAAAAGCTGATCTTCAGTTATGGCAGGTGATGCTGCAAAATCGACTACGTTTTCAACAGGAGTGAACGTTTGATTTTTGAAATGCAATTGGTAGTCAGGCTGATTTTGAGCTGTTAAAAATGTTGCAGCAAAAAGGCACAAAGCTGTTAAAGTCGCAAACAGGTTGACAGATTGAAATTTCTTCATCTTTAGTTTAGTTATTTAGTGGAACAAAGCGCCAAAAATATAATAATTCTAAATAAGGACTACTTAAAAGTAAATTGTTGGCCTTAAATGGGCAATTTTTAGGAAAAGTTAATAAATCGGGCACTGCTGAGCATAAATAAGAAACCGGGGAATTGAAAAAAGTTACCTGTTGAAAATCTGCCTGAAACTTTGGGAAATGGCCCTGAACAATAGCAGACATAATTGGTGTATCATTTTTGAGGGTACATTTTATACCGGCCTAAAAAACACCTATTTGTTAAAAATATGTTAATCTTTGTTTTCCATACATGGAATTATCTACATTTGTCCGCTCATATTTTCATTAAAAAATCATTTAGTATGAAAAAGTTTGTCTACCTGATCATTCTGCTATTAGTGCTGCATTGGCCGGCCTTTTCACAAACTACCGTCATCAACGAAAATTTTGAAACTGATCTGATCGACTGGCAGTTTGAGGGAAACTGGTTTCATGAACCAGGCTACATTTTTATGTACTATCATCCTATAACCTACGATTACGATTTTTGGGTAATATCTCCTGAATTTGATGTCCCTGCAAGTGGTGGAGATTTAATCATCAACCATTTCATTGATGTTTACATGACAAATGTCACCGATGAAAAGTGCGAAATCAGCATCATTCATAATGGAGAAGAAGATGTTGTTTGGGAATATGCACTCACAGAAGGCGCCTGGGGAAGCATATTCGGAACCGATATGCTGATTCCTTTGGATGAATTTGTCGGTGAGACGGTTCAGCTGAAGATGAGGTCTTATGGCGCCAAGTCGAATGCGCTCTGGGGTTGGTTTATCTTTAATGTAAATCTCACGACATTTTTTGACCACGATCTTGCAGCCATTCAACTAACCGGACCTGGAAGCCTAAATCCCAATCAGACCGGGACATGGTTGCTTAATGTGAAGAACCTTGGATTGAACCCTGCATCAGATTTCTCGCTAAAGCTTTTTAGCTATAAGGAAAATGAAGAATTGGCCAGCGCTACATACAGCGGAACAATTCAGCCGGGAAACTCAGCGGACGTTCCGGTAAACTGGAATTCAGACATGATTCATAATTCTGTTTTGTATGCCGTAATTGACCATACCGCCGATCAATATTCAAAAAATAACGCATCCAAGGGGCAGTTTGTAAGAATTAGTCCTCCTCAGGATTTCAATGTGATGTTGTGGGACAACGACAATGGTATAGCCACCATTGCAAATCCTGAAACAGGTGTGCTTGAGCAGCCCAACATGGGTATCGAAAAAGCACTGCAGGCTGCCGGTATCCAATACTCGAAGTTTTCGAACCTTCCGGCTGACCTTGGCCAGTATGATGTCATTCTGGTCACGATGGGTTGTTATTGTCTGAGCTGAGGTATGACCCCGCCCGGTACTGTAAATGCAACAGACCAGGCCAGGCTCGTTGATTACCTCAACAATTACAATGGAAATCTTTATATCGAAAGTACAAAACTCGGATATGACCACTTTGGCACAAGCATGATGGCACAGTTTGGAATAAAATTCCAGGATCATGGCGATGTGTATGAAGTTCAGGCCATCGAATCCAAAGATCAAGACCTGCTGGCGAACATTAACTATGTTTATGCCGGAGGCGACTCTCCGCACTACATTGTTGACCGTTTGATCCCCACCGGTGCAACTTTACTCTACTCCTCCGAAGACAACTACCAACGGATATTTTTTTATAACCCCGACGATCAGTACAAAGTCATTTCATCTTCTGTTGTGTTTGGCGCGCTTAAGGATGGTGACAGCTTAAGCATGAAGCCTTATCTTATGGCCGAGATGATCAATTATTTGATGGGATCAGGAACTACTACGAGCCTCTTTGAAGCCTTTGGAAATACTGATGAATTTGCTGTTTCCGCTTACCCGAACCCTTTCAGCAACCAAATCAACATTGGTTTTGATCTGCAGCAAGGCAGTCAGGTGTATATCCGGATTTACGATCATTCAGGACGTGTTGTCAAAGAATTGGTCAACGGTCAATTACCTGCCGGAAATCATTCATTCACCTGGAACGGGCAAAGCAATACAGGATTTAAGCTTGATGACGGACTTTATGTTTACAAAATTGAATTTGACGAACAAGTCAGATCAGGAAAGATAGTATTGACAAGATAATCCATAAATTAAAGTAGATACTGAGGATGCCTGGATCAAGTCCTGGCATCCTCCTTTTTTTTTCAATTCAGCCATTCAAATTGATTTTGATGGGATTTCCCGCAAAATAGTTTTCATTTTATCAATGAGTCCAGTCTAAAAAGCTTTCAAACTGCTGATTTTTACTCCTGACCCAAAAGGGAGATCTTTAAAAATCAGCAGTTTATAAAAGTCCCCTTTAAGGGGTTTTGGGGTAAATTTTTTTTTAGACCGGATTCATCAATTGTTGCGCTGCTTGAACAAACCCCTCCACATCTTGCAGGGTTGTGTCAAAAGAACACATCAGACGAACTTCGTTTTCAGCTTCGTTCCAAACATGAAAAAAATATGCTTCCTGCAATTTTGGAATCAAATCCCCGGGCATGATAGCGAATACACCATTGGCCTCAACCGGTCTGCTCAATGTGATGCCACTTACTGCGGGCAGGCGTTCTCCAAGTAATTTTGCCATCCGGTTTGCATTTTCGGCGTTGCGTTTCCACAGGTCGTTTTCGAGATAGGCCAGGAATTGAACGATGATAAACCTCATTTTGCTGGCCAGTTGCATGCCTTGTTTGCGGTTGTACTGAAATCCCTCAGCCAGTGATTTGTTCAGGAAAACGACGGCTTCTCCGAACATCAGTCCGTTCTTGGTGCCTCCAAATGAGAGGACATCCACCCCGCAATCAGCGGTCATTTCGCCAAAGCTGCAACCCAATGCTACGGCTGCATTAGCAATACGTGCGCCGTCCATATGCAGGTACATATTGTTGGTATGTGCAAAATCAGCAAGTGCTTTGATTTCTTTAAGGTTGTAAAGTGTTCCCATTTCGGTCGCCTGTGAGATACTGATCAACCTTGGCTGAACATGGTGCTGGAAGCCAAAACTGTTAAGAAACGGCTCAACCTGCGATGGTTTAATCTTACCGTCTTCGCAGTGAACAGTCAATAATTTCCCGCCTGTGAATTTTTCCGGAGCACCAGCTTCATCTTCATTCAGATGTGCCGAATGAGGCGTTACCACTGCTTCCCAAGAGCGGAGCAATTGCTGCACCGAAAGTACGTTTGCGCCGGTGCCATTGTAAACGAAAAAAACCTGGATCTCGTCACCAAAAATTTCCTGAAACCGTTGCTGTGCCAGCCCCATCAGGGGATCATTTTCGCCATAGGCAGGATGATGACCATAATTAACGGTGGATAAAGCCTGCATCACTTCGGGCGACACTCCCGACCAATTGTCGCTTGCAAAACCTTTACGGTAAGGAGGCATATAGTTTGTCATTGCTTTGGATTTGCTGTAAACAAATTACCCAGTATTTTTTAAAGGATGGTTGGTAAACCCGGTTAAGTAAATGTATCGAATGTGCTTCTCCTTAAAATTTGTAAGCGTTTTCTTCGATCAGGTAATTGGCAATCCGCCGGCGTGCTTCTTTGGTGTTCACAGGTTTTACAGATGTCAGTTTGCTAATATGGCACATCAGCTTCTCGCGGTAGTCCTGGTTTTCAGCAAAAGAGTTTATGGCATCTTTCCCACATTTGTGAATGATATCGGCAGCGTCGTAAATGAAAACATCCACAATATCTTTATAAATACTCAAAGCTCCGGCGCCTTTAAGACTTTCAAGCTTTTCAAGGCGGAGCATCGCTGATTCTGAAGCATAAACCTGCATGATCATGTCCGAAATATTGAACAGGATTTCCTGCTCGTTGGTTAAGCTGCGCTGGAAAACTTCTGAAACTTCGCCAAGGAGAATTAAAGCTGCTTTTTTGAAGTTCATGATAAAATGCCGTTTCTCTCCGAAATAGTCTACAGGAACCACCTCCGTTTTTGGTTCCTCCATACCTTTAAGTATAGATTTGGAGTACCTGCTGACATCAAAACCTTCTTTCAGTGATTTCTTGATGGTGGTATCCACTACCAGCATTCGGTTAATCTCATTGGTACCTTCAAAAATACGGTTGATCCTTGAATCGCGATAAGCCCGGTCTACCGGAGTTTCGGACGAAAAGCCCATTCCACCGAAAATCTGAACGGCTTCGTCAACGATGAAGCTCAACGCTTCGGAGCCAAATACTTTGAGGAAAGCAGCTTCGATGGCATACTGAGCAATCCCTTCAATTGATGCTTTACTTTTTGGGTATCCTTCTTCGAGCAGTTTCTCGATCGTGTCGTCAATCAGTTGGCCAACGCGGTAAACCGATGCTTCTGTTACCCAGGTTTTAATAACCTGTTCGGCCATCTTGTGCTTGATAGCGCCAAATTCTGAGATTGATTTGCCGAACTGCTTGCGCTCGTTGGCATAGTTCACCGATTGTGTAATGGCACGTTTTGCTGCTCCGAGCACTGTTCCCCCCAGCTTTATCCTTCCCATGTGAAGAATGTTGAGGGCAATACGGAACCCTTCACCTCTGGCTCCGAGCAGGTTTTCCACCGGTACCCTGCAGTCGTTGAAGAAAATCTGAACGGTTGATGAGCCCTTGATCCCCATCTTTTTCTCTTCGGGATTGAAAACAATGCCCGGGAAAGCGCGCTCGACGATGAATGCACTCAATACGCGGTCGTTATCGATTTTTGCAAACACAGTCATAATATCAGCAAAACCGCCATTAGTGATCCACATCTTCTGGCCATTAAGGATGTAGAATTTACCATCTTCCGAAAGGACAGCACGTGTTTTTCCGGAGTTGGCATCCGAGCCGGAGTTGGGTTCAGTGAGGCAATAAGCTGATGTAAGTGCACCGGTAGCAAGACTGGGGAGATATTTTTGTTTTTGCTCGTCGTTACCATAATAAACGATAGGCAAAGAGCCGATTCCAGTATGAGCTGAATAGGCGACTGAAAAAGAATATCCGGCGCCCATGTATTCGCTGGCGAGCATGGATGTTACAAACGACTGGTCAAACCCCTCGTATTCTGCAGGTACAGAAATACCAAGCAACCCCAGTTCACCGGATTTCTGCAACAGGTGTTTCATCAACCCCTCTTCCTGACTGTCAATGCGGTCGAGATTGGGATAAACAAAGGATTCCAGAAAATCGCTGCAGGTTTGAGCGATCATTTTTTGTTCTTCAGTAAATTCTTCAGGTATGAATACATCTTTGGCTTCCGATTCTCTGATCAGAAATTCGCCACCTCTCAAAATGTTGTCTTTTGCCATCAGATAATTTTTTTTAAAATTTGGCTGCAAAGGTAAATAAATACCGGCTTAGAAGCTGATTATTGCCTCTAAGCCGGCTGGAATTTTATCAAATGATCGTTATTCCATTACAATCACGTCAATTTTGATTTTATCACCTTTTTCATAAGTGTCCACAACCTTGATGTAACCCAGTTTCTCGCCAACTGTCCTGAACATAAACACCTGGCCAACTTCCAGTTCACTTACTTTTGATGTGGCATCGGTAGTATTGTAATCAGGGAAAATATGCAAATCGCCAATTGCATCAAACTCGGCGGCCGTCATGGTACTTGCATTAAAACGGGTTTGGTTTTTCGTTGTCCAGTCACCCAGTTCAAACGACGGAATGGTGTTGGCATCTTCATCATCAGGCGCTGCGATGGAATTGATAAAAGTCACTCCTTTAAAGAATAGGAAGTCAACCTTAGCCTGGTTTAGTTTTGCTTCTGGTACTATATAAACAAGATCATCAACAGTGTTGTAGAAACTGCCAATAGGATCATTGAATGAACCCAATTCAATGTTGGTTACTTTTTTTACTGCTTCACCCAAATAAGGTGGCTCTGTAACGGTAGCATTCAATTCCTTTTCATCTGTCAACCCTCCATGAGCAGTGATTTTAAAGGTAACCTTGCCCACACCCACACCTACAAACTGGATTTCGAAATCAGCATTAAAATCAGGTGCATCGAATACCGTGTCAACAAGTGTCAAGGTGTTGTACAAGATGTTGAACCTTACCAAATTATGTTCGTGGGTTGTACTTTTCGAGGCAGTTACTCCAAACTTCACGGTTGTGCCTTCAATGACTTCAAAATCAGCAGATGTGTAACCTTCGCCGGTTTTCAGGGTTAGTGCTGGCCCCATGTCCACCACTGGTTCATCCTCGTCTTTACTGCATCCTGCGATAGCTACTCCAGTCAAAATCAACATGGCAAATGAAAAAAATCTCCAAAATCTCATAATTCCTAATTTTAAAATAATTAATAAAAAGTTTTAAATTTCAAATTGTGCGATGAAACGATTTGATTACCGACATTATTTTAGTTGAAATGATATCTATTTCATTAAATCAGGCCAATGCGGAGAATGGATTAAAATTTCGGCAGTAAAAGATTGATATCACATGATAAGTAATTCATTTTGCGAACAGGCAAAATGCATCCTTTTAAAAAGCCAGACAGATCGCTGCTGGGTTGCAGTTGAAAAATTTATTCCATGTTTTCAGTTTACGGGAGTGCATTATTTGTATTTTTACCACTCAGTTTATCGACATTAATTTCAAAAAAAGCAAGAGTTATGCATATCGCAGTTGCAGGAAATATTGGTTCAGGAAAAACCACACTCACCACGTTGCTTTCCAGGCATTTTAAATGGGAGCCTCACTTCGAATCTGTGGACGATAATCCCTACCTTCACAGTTTTTATGAAGACATGCGTCGCTGGTCATTCAACCTCCAGATTTACTTTCTCAACAGTCGTTTCAGGCAGATCATCAAAATTAGGGAAAGTGGGAAAAATGTGATCCAGGACAGGACAATTTATGAAGATGCCTACATATTTGCTCCTAACCTACACGAAATGAACCTGATGACCACACGAGACTATGACAATTACCGGTCGTTGTTCGAGCTGATGATCAGTTTCATAAAGCCCCCGGACCTGCTGATTTACCTTCGGGGTTCGGTGCCTACCCTGGTCAGGCAGATACAGAAACGTGGCCGCGATTACGAGGAATCCATCCGGCTCGATTACCTGAAGAGCCTGAACGATCGCTATGAAGCATGGATGGAGAATTACACGGAGGGAAAAAAACTGATTTTTAACGTGGATCAGCTTGACTTTGAAGAAAAACCGGAGGCGCTGGGTTATGTAATTGATCAGATCAACGCGGAGCTGCACGGACTTTTTTAGAGGCTCAGAATTTTTGTAAAATACGTTGAACTGAACCCAGGTATCCGCCACCAAAGAGAATAACGTGAACCATGAGCGGGTACAAATTGTAATATTCCAACCTCTGTTGCCAGCCTTTTTCCAGTGTATTGTAACTGGTGTAAGCATCATAAAACTTTCCTGAAAATCCTCCAAAAAGTGTTGACATGGCAATATCTACCTCCGGATGGCCATAGTAAATTGCAGGATCAATTAAACATACCCGACCATCTTCAGTCACCATATAATTACCGCTCCAAAGATCACCGTGAACCAGTGACGGCCTGGTTTCAGGGAAAATTTCACCAAGCCGCAAATAAAGACGCCCGAAAGCTGAAACATCCTCTCTGCCGATCTTTCCTTCTTCCCGTGCCATTTTAACCAGGGGCTCTAATCTTTCTTCAATAAAAAAATCTGTCCATTCATCGTGAAATGTATTGCTTTGATATAGTGAACCCATAAAATTGTCGTGATCAAGCCCGAACTGCCCGGCTTTGTGACGATGCAGGGCAGCAAGCTTAATCCCGAAATCCTCCCAGAAATCACTTCTTTCTGTTGCTGATACGATAAATTTCAACAAGAGAAACGAAAAATTTCCGCTGCTTCCATAATGAAGCACATCCGGCACATTAATCTCATTGAGATTTTTCAATAGTTTTAATCCGGCTGCCTCTTTTTCGAACATGCCCGGATAGCGACCGGCATTATTGTATTTTAGAAAATATATACCGCTGGCTGTTTTGATTTTGAATGCCTGGTTTATCGATCCTCCTGATATTGTTGTAGCAATCAGGTTATAATCAGACGAATCTGATAATGCCAAATGAGAGATGAGGGATTTCTTAATTTCGTCAGGAAGCATAGGTTGAAATCACTGTTTGCAGAATTAAAGCATCACAACGTGGGTGTTTATCTTTTTTCTCAACAATTTATCCCCCAAAAACAACACTATGGAGGCTAGTATGATCATCAATGGCATGGAAGAAAACTTAATGTTTGCAAAACCATTGGTAAACATACTGACGATTGATGAAAACATATTGACATAATTCATCAGGCTAATCCCCGGCTGAACATCGGTATGGCTGAACCGGCCAAATACATCAAACGAAAAAATCATGTAGCCCACTCCAACAAATGCGGCTGCTATTAATGTCCACTGCCACCAATTGAATGGCAATTTTTCAACGGTTTCCTTCTCCACTTTTATCACAGGAATGGCGGCCATCACTTTGTCGGTAAAACCCTCAGAAGGTTTGTCATCGTCAATGTTATTCAGCAGATTTTTAAGAAAATCATCTTTGATATGCTCTGTATTTTGTAAATTCATAGTTCAAGTTGTTTTTTCAATTCATCGTACATACGTTTACGAATTCTGTAAAGCCTCACTTTGACATTGGATTGCGATAATCCTGTAATTTCACTGATCTCATCCACGGGACATTCGTTTTTGTAAAACAAATTCAGTAACAAATTGTCTTCTTCGGGTAACTTTTCCATCACGGCGTTCAGCGCTTCGATCTGCTCTTCTTTGTCCAGTTCTTCCATGCCTCTGCTCACATGATCTGTTGTATAATTATCTATTAGCGCATCATCGATAGCTGCAAATTCGGTTTTTGGTCTTCGAACCCGCGAAATGGATGTGTTATAGGCTATTCGGTAGAGCCATGTCGAAAAACGTGATTTACCTTCAAAGCCTTGCAATGCCTGGTAAGCTTTGATAAAGACATCCTGCGCCAGTTCTTCGGCCTCATGATGATTTCTCACAATTTTATTTACAATCGTAAATACCATATCCTTATGCTTCTCAACCAGCATTTTGTATGCTGCAGCGTTGCCTTCCAGTACCTGCCCGATATAAAAGTTGTCGTCCCTGAATGTCATTCGAGTTCTTTGACGTGATAAAAAAGCAAAGGTTACATTTTTTCAAAAATACACTTTTCTGTTTGATGAGTAAAATGAAGCCTGTGCCTATTTTTGTTTACTTTTACCGTCTTATTCATCGCATAGATTTAGCGCCATGACCAATCATACCGTACTGTCGAAACTCCACCCGACTGATATAGCCGCGGTAATTGAATCGCAAAAAGACAACGAACAGCTGATCACTTTCCTGATGCTTCCGAAGGATTTGAAAGCAGAGGTGTTCACCTATTTTTCTCCTTCGATGCAGGAGGAGATGATTCAGAAACTTGGATCAAGCCAAACCGCTGAGATCCTTGAAAATATGGCGCCTGACGATCGCACCGAAATCCTCGAAAACATCCCTGATACACTGATTAAAGAGAGCATCAATCTGCTTTCGGATAAAGAAAAAAATATTGCCCTTAGCCTGTTGGGCTACCCCGAAGGGTGCGTTGCCAGGCTGATGACTCCGTATTATGTTCAGGCAAAAAAGGATTGGACAATCAAAAAAACTTTCGACCATATTAAGAAATTTGGCAAGAAGGCTGAAACGCTCAACTTCGTTTATGTGGTGGATGATAACAATAAGCTGATTGATGACATCAGGATTGGGATTTTGCTGATGGCCGATGAAAGACAAACCCTTGACTCAGTGATGGACTACGAGTTCAAAAACCTGGTCACTACCATGTCAAAAGAAGACGCCATTCACTATTTCGACAAATACGACCGTGCGGCCCTGCCGGTTACTACTGTTGACGGAACATTGGTGGGGATTGTGACCTTCGACGATATCATGGACGAGATCGAAAAGCGCGACACCGAGGACTTCCAGAAACTTGGCGGTGTGGAAGCACTTGACCTGTCATACACCGAGACTCCGCTGCTGAGTATGGTGCGAAAACGTGCTTTTTGGCTTATCATCCTGTTTGTTGGCGAAATGTTTACCGCAAGTGCGCTGGGATTTTTTGAAAGCGAAATTGCCGCTGCCGTTGTGCTCGTATTGTTCATACCGCTTATCATTTCCAGTGGTGGTAACTCCGGATCGCAGGCAGCGACACTGATCGTGAGGGCTATGGCATTGAAGGAACTTTCGTTTAAAGACTGGTTTTACGTGTTGAAAAAAGAAATATTCTCGGGATTTCTCCTTGGAATGATCCTCGGTTCGGTTGGATTATTGAAAATAATCGCCTGGCAATATTTTGAAATTGCCGATTATGGAGAACACTGGCTTTTCCTTGGACTAACGATTTTCTTTTCATTGATCGGGGTGGTGATGTGGGGTACTTTTAGCGGCTCGATGATTCCCATCTTCCTGAAAAAATTCAAATTAGATCCTGCAACATCCTCTTCCCCACTGGTTGCTACCCTTGTTGATGTAACCGGGATTGTGATCTACTTTTCAGTCGCTGCGCTGATGCTTACAGGCAAGTTGCTTTAGTAAATGTTCAATTTTAATTTTTATACACAAGCAATCAAACCATGTGATCATGAAAACTGTTTCCGTTATTCTGACCACTTTTAATTCAGAAAGGTTCATCGCCAGGACGCTCAACTCAATCCTGAACCAAAAAGGAGTTGGAACAGATTTCAACCTTGAAGTGATTGTCGTTGATGATTTTTCGAATGACAGAACACTGGATATTTTAAAGGCTTACAACATTAAAATTATATCTACAAATTACAATTCCGGTGGTCCAAACCGCGGAAGAAATATTGGGATCAAGGCAGCTACCGGCGATTATCTTTGCATTGCCGACCATGATGATGAATGGGTTGAGGACAAAATATTAAATCAACTTCCCTATCTTCAACAAGCCCCCATTGTTTCATCGGGTTACACAGTAACTGATATTCATACGAATAAGAAACTTCTGCGATATGATGAAAGCCCTGATGGTGCTGTCTTTTATGCCGAAAATGAAACCTTTCTGAACAAGCTGAAAAAAACCAATAAAGGTCAGAAAGCCTACCTCGGCAGCCTTATTTTTCACAGCAACCTGAAAAACATTCTTTTTGAAGAATCTTTTGGAGTGGTTGATTTCGATTGGATCCTGAGACTTTTTCATAAACAACGATCAGTTGAAATCAGCAGACCATTGTATAACCGGTGGGTCGAAAGTTCGAATTTATCCCTGAATGAGTCTTATCGACGAAAAGACTTTTATTATTCATTGATGATTATTGAAGATTATCGTGCTTTGTACCCAAAAGAAGTCAACATTGCTTACAAAAGAATTCATGGCTCAAGAGCAAGGTATTATTACCTGATGGGCAACATGAAGTTAGCCAGGTTCTTTTTTGCCAGGTCTGAATGTAGCATTAAGACCCTGGCATATTATCTTACAACATTTTTCGGTTCATCATTCGTTAAGAAGCACTTCAATGTTTTTGGTTAGAACAGCTGTATATGATCACACGATTTAAGGATAAGTTTAGTGAAATTCTGTTGAATTATCATTCCGGAAAAAGGAAGAAGTCAATCGCAAAGGAAATTGATCCTGAATTTGTTGCTCATTTCAACATTGATGTTGAATGCAAACCGGCATGGTATGGAACAAGCTATGGCGGTTTTTATGTGCTGCCTGAACTGCTCAACGAAAATTCCATCATCTACTCGATCGGTGTCGGGAAAGATATTTCGTTCGACAAAGCCTGTATCAAAAAGCACAATTGCAAAGTGTTTGCTTTTGACCCCACGCCAAAATCTATTGAATGGATCAAAAGGCAGAAGTTACCGGTAAATTTCAGATTTTTCCCTTTTGGAATCAGCTCTGCAGACACAGGTTATTTTGAATTTTACCTGCCTAAACATGAAAAAGGCGTGTCAGGAAGCCTTGTGTTGCAAAATGATGTTGCAAAAGATAAACCCATTTCTGTCCTGATGAAATCATTCAGCGATATTACAAATGAACTGGATCACCGGCATATTGATGTATTAAAAATGGATATTGAGGGTGCAGAATATGTAGCTTTAAAGCATGTTTTAAACTCACCGGTCATCGTTGATCAGCTCATTATTGAATTTCATGATCGCAGTTTTGAACAGACTACACCCAAATCCAGGAATATTGTAAAGCAATTGCTTGATAGCGGCTATCACATTTTTGGTTGTTCGATTTCGTTTGAAGAAATTTCATTTGTGCATCATAGAAAGTTCAAAGCGCTGGGATTGTAAGTATACAGATTTATTTCCTCATCACGGCAATATTGGTCATCTGAAAAAACAAATTCCCTGACTTTTGAACAAAGATTTAGCATGCAAGTTTGTTAAGTGAAGCATAAGCCAAAGGAAAATTTGCGGGCTCATTCATTAATTTTAATTTTGTGCTTTCGTATTCTTCAAAGAAAAACCGGATTACTATGGATAAAATCAAACTTGAGATTCTTGGAATGTCATACAGCCAGTCACAGAGTGGCGCTTATGCACTGATCCTGGGGGAAGTGGATGGAAAACGCCGGCTTCCGATCATTATCGGTGGGTTTGAAGCACAGGCCATTGCTATCGAATTGGAAAAAATGAAACCTGCCAGGCCGCTCACACACGATTTACTCAAAAGAGTGGCTGATGCATACGGAGTCAGGGTAAATGAGGTGATCATCAATAAATTTTTTGAAGGTGTTTTTTATGCACAGCTCATTTGCGATGATGGCAAACAGGTAATGGAAATTGACTCGCGCACATCGGATGCAGTGGCCATTGCATTGCGCTTCAACTGCCCGATTTATACTTTCGAGAATATCATGTCGCAAGCCGGAATTGTGGTTCAGGACAACAAAGACGAAAAGCAGGAAGCCGAAGAGTGGTTTGGCGAGAAGGAGGATAGCCCTTACGAACGATTTTCTATTGCAGAACTAGAAGATATGATCCAAAAAGCTGTAGAATTGGAAGAATACGAAAAAGCTTCAAAAATAAGAGACGAGATTAAACGCCGAGAACGCACAAAATAATGATATTTGCACCGAAGTTTTAATTCATGATTTTTTAATCAAAATTTCGGTATGAAAAATTTTCTTTTCCTGCTTGCCTTTCTGCTTGTTATCCCATTTTTTGCTTTCAATCAGCCATCCAATGATACTTCGTCCCTTCTGTCAGCGTCGGAATATACAACTGAACCCACTGACGGGCAACTCATCACAGATAGCAGCGTATCTGCAAAAACGACCTCTGACCAGCAGCCGGCGACAAAGCCATTTGTGCAAAAAGGCAGTCTTGGTTTTTCCTTGATTGGATTGTTGCGTGGATTGTTTGGAATTTTTTCTTTAATCCTGTTGGCGTGGCTTTTTAGTTCAAACCGCAGGGCGGTTGCATGGAAGGTGGTTTTTACCGGACTCATCATCCAGGTTGGCTTAGCTTTCGGCGTACTTTTTATCCCTTTTGTTGAGCATACGTTTGAATTTATCGGGAAAATATTTGTCGTTATCCTCGATTTTACAAAAACAGGAAGCACTTTCCTGTTCAATGATCTGATGAATGTCCAGAGTTTTGGTTTTATTTTTGCCCTGCAGATCCTCCCAACAATCATTTTCTTTTCTGCATTAACCAGTGTACTTTTTTATTTGGGAGTTATTCAAAAAGTTGTTTGGGCGCTTGCCTGGCTAATGACTAAAGCATTGAAGATTTCGGGCGCCGAGAGCCTTTCGGTAGCCGGAAATATTTTTCTTGGGCAAACGGAGTCTCCATTAATGATCAAAGCTTATTTACCTAAAATGAATGATTCTGAAATGCTGCTGGTGATGATTGGCGGAATGGCCACTGTTGCAGGGGGTGTGATGGCGGCCTATATCAGTTTCCTGGGAGGAGATGACCCGGTACAACGTTTACTTTTTGCCAAGCACCTGCTCACTGCTTCTGTGATGGCCGCTCCGGGAGCCGTGGTGATGTCCAAAATTTTAATTCCACAAACCGAAGAAATTGATATGAAAGTGGAAGTCAGCCAGGAAAAAATTGGAAAAAACTTCCTTGATGCACTCTCCAATGGCACCACTGAAGGACTGAAACTGGCAGCCAATGTTGGCGCCATGCTGTTGGTGTTTTTTGCCTTTATTGCCATGATCAACTTTATCCTGATGAAATTGGGCGGATGGACAAGTATGAATGAACTCGTCAGTTCATGGACCAGCGGACAATATAGCAGCATTTCGCTGGAGTTTATTCTCGGATATACTTTTGCTCCCCTTATGTGGGCCATCGGTGTAAATGTTCAGGATATTACCCTGGTTGGACAATTACTTGGCGAAAAGCTGATCGCCAGCGAGTTTGTTGGCTACACCAGCCTTGCCGGGATGAAAGAAGCCGGCATATTTGCACACCAGAAATCGGTGATTATGGCAACATACATGCTTTGCGGCTTCGCTAACTTTGCCTCCATTGGTATTCAGATTGGCGGCATTGGCGGCCTGGCGCCCAACAAACGATGGTTCCTCTCAAAATACGGAATGAAAGCGCTGATCGGCGGCACGCTGGCTTCACTACTTTCGGCAACTATCATCGGGACAATTCTCGGGTAGAAGAAAATCACAGCCAAAGAAACCATTTCTCTTTTAAATTTGTTTAAGGGTAAATAATCCCATTTTCTTATGCAAACTTCCAATCGAATCACAATAGCTAAAGGCGACGGTATTGGTCCAGAAATCATGGATGCTGTGATTAAAGTCTTAGACGCAGCTGACGTCGGCCTTGAGTACGACATCATCGACATCGGTGAAAAAGTTTATATGGCCGGACATGAATCGGGAATTACACCTGAGTCATGGGAAATGTTACGCCGAAACAAAGTTTTCCTGAAAGCTCCAATCACTACACCCCAGGGTGGTGGATACAAAAGTTTAAATGTGACCATCAGGAAATCGCTTGGACTATTTTCAAATGTCCGCCCGGTTAAGGCCATCACACCTTATATTAAAAGTAATTTCCCTGAAATGGATCTGGTAATCGTCAGGGAAAACGAGGAGGACCTTTATGCCGGTATAGAACACCAGCAAACCCAGGAGGTGATTCAGTGTCTTAAATTGGTTTCGCGACCTGGCAGTGAGCGGATTGTCCGCTATGCTTTCGAATATGCCCGTCTTTATGGCCGCAAAAAGGTGACCTGTATGACCAAGGACAATATCATGAAACTCACTGATGGTATGTTTCACGATGTTTTTACCCAGGTCTCAAAAGAGTACCCGGAAATTCAGACCGATCACAAGATTATTGATATCGGCTCTGCACTGCTTGCTGAACGACCTGAAACCTTTGATGTGATTGTTACGATGAACCTTTACGGTGATATTATTTCAGACATTGCCGCGCAGGTGGCTGGTTCGGTCGGGTTAAGCGGATCAGCCAACATCGGTGAAGACTTTGCGATGTTTGAAGCCATTCATGGTTCGGCTCCCGATATCGCCGGAAAACAATTGGCGAATCCCTCCGGTTTGTTAAATGCAGCCATCATGATGTTGTTGCATATTGGCAAATACAAGGAGGCTGAAACCATAGAAAATGCATGGCTCAAGACCATCGAAGACGGATTTCATACAGCGGATATTTTCCGGAAGGATTTTAGCTTTAAACGGGTCAGCACCAATGAATTTGCTGATGAAATCATCAAGCGGCTTGGCCACAAACCCCTCGATCTTAAACCCGCCAAATTAAGTGAGAACAAAGGACAAATCAGTGTGAAACCATCACCAACCATTCCGGTTGAAAAGGAACTGATTGGCGTCGATATTTTCCTCGACTGGTTAGAAAACGACCGGAATCCTGAAATCCTTGGTAAAAGACTGGAGCAACTTACACGTTCCAACCTTCGGCTGAAAATGGTCACCAATCGGGGTCTGAAGGTTTATCCCGGCGGCCTGCCCGAAACCTGGTGTTCCGATCACTGGCGCTGCCGTTTTCTCATTCCAAAATCAGAACACCAGAATACTAATGCCATCCAAGCCACTTCCAGCGACATTATTGTACTTCTGCAGGAAATGAAAGAGGAGGGTCTGGATTTCATTAAAACCGAAAACCTATATAATATTGGCGGAAAAAGGGCTTACTCACTTGGGCAGGGAGAATAAAAAAAGAAAGAGAAAATTTAACTCGTGTGAAGTAACGCAAACGTCCTGTCCATATTAACAATACCTGCCATTCTCAGGGTCAATTCCGGTCAGTCATTAAAAATACAGATTATCAGCTGTTGAAACCTTCCAACAACTCCCTTTGCCTGCGGTTCAGGCTTTTTACGATGAGGTCATAGGAGTGGTCAATCATTTCGAAAATTTCATCTCTGCTGAAAGTTCCATCAATCATTACTGTGTTCCAATGTGTCTTGCTCATGTGATACCCTGGCAAGACAGCCGGATATCGTTCACGTAAAACAATGGCACGTTCGGGATCGCATTTCAGGTTAATGGACAATTCGATTTCATCTATTGGTAAAAGGGCAAACATCTTACCGGCTACCTTGAAAACCAGCGTAACATCATCAAATGGAGTACATTCGGTGACAGCTTTTTTTGATAAACAATAGGTGCGAAGGTCTTCTACATTCATGGTGCAAAGCTAAAAACCTTTCGCTAATTATAGCTCATAAAACGAGAGTAATTTAGAATCAATAAAAATTTCATTCCAGGCCAGGTCGAATTGAAAAAAGATTTATTTTTGCGATTAAGTAATTCATTACTTATAATATTAAAGAATATGAAAAGACTGTTTCTCTTTCTTCTTCCACCTCCAACATGGCGGTTAGCCGCAACAATTGTGATGGGTATAATGGTTGGACTGGGGTTGTTTATTTTTCACACCAGCAAAGCGACTTCCTATTTGTCCGACAACCCTGAAACCTGCATCAATTGTCATGTGATGTACCCTCAATATGCTTCGTGGAATCACAGTAGTCATCGTCAGTGGGCTACTTGCAGCGATTGTCATGTGCCGCAGGATAATTTCGTCAGGAAATACTTTTTCAAAGCCAGCGATGGCGCCCGACATGCTACCATTTTTACCGCCCGTGCCGAACCGCAGGTAATCCGGATCAAACAAGCCGGGGTAAATGTGGTACAGGAAAATTGTAAACGGTGCCACCATGATCTGATCGAGATGTCACAACTGGCTGAACATACAGGAAAAACCGCAAGAATGGACCAGGGGAAACTCTGCTGGGAGTGCCACCGGGAGGTGCCTCATGGCAGTGTAAACAGCCTGTCTTCAGCACCTTTCTCACTGGTTCCACGCATGCCATCGGTTTTGCCAGACTGGCTTTCAGGTTATTTGGGTAAAAATAAAAATTTAAATAATTAATCATTAAATAATTGATCCAATGAAAAACAATGCTGAAACATCGGCTCGGAAGCCGTGGGTAAATTGGCTGATTTTCTTTGTAACTATTATTGTTGTTTTTGTAATAGGGCTTTTTGCCTCTTCTATTATAGAGCGGCGCAGCGAGTCGCAACTTTATTTTCAGATGGTGAGCGAAATACCTGACTGGGAACCGCGCAATGAAGTTTGGGGCAAGAACTTCCCGCGTCAGTATGAATCCTATTTACGCACTTCGGAGACCGATTTCAAGAGCAAGTATTTTGGTTCCATGATGATCGACTACCTCGATAAGCATCCTGAAATGGTTGTCATGTGGGCAGGATACGCATTTTCGCGAGACTATAATCAGGGAAGAGGTCACTATTATGCAGTTGATGATGCACATAATACACTCAGGACAGTTCAGCCAATGCCTTCTACTTGCTGGACATGCAAAAGTACTGATGTCCCCCGTGTGATGAATAAAATTGGCGTAGCTGAATTTTATAAATCCACCTGGATGGACATGGGACCTCAAATCATGAATCATATCGGTTGTCAGGATTGTCATGATCCTAAAACCATGAACCTACGAATAACAAGACCTGGACTTGTGGAAGCTTATGAGCGACAGGGAAAAAATATAAATGATGCTACGCACCAGGAAATGCGTTCACTGGTTTGTGCACAATGTCACGTGGAATATTATTTCAAAGGAGATGGAAAATACCTTACATTCCCATGGGACAAAGGGTTTAGTGCCGACGATATGGAAAGTTATTACGATGAATATGCTTTTTTCGATTGGAAACATGCTTTGAGCCGCACGCCGATGATCAAAGCTCAGCACCCCGATTTTGAATTGTATATGACCGGTGTACATGCCGATCGTGGCGTTTCCTGCGCTGATTGCCACATGCCCTATATGAGAGAAGGTGGTTTGAAATTTACCAACCATCACATCAGCAGCCCGTTGAACAACATCTCTGGCTCCTGTCAGGTGTGCCATCGGGAAAGCGAAGAGAAACTGCGCCAGAATGTTTACGACCGCCAGGATAAAGTGGCCGAACTGCGTCATATCACTGAGGCAAACCTTGCGCGGGTTCATATTGAAGCAAAAACCGCCTGGGATGCAGGCGCCAGTGAAAAGGAAATGGAACCCGTACTCACGCTGATCCGTCATGCACAATGGCGTTGGGACTGGGTAGCTGCAGCCAATGGAATGGGGATTCACTCACCTGTGGAAAGCCTTAGGGTTCTTGGTACCTCCATTCAGAAATCCCAGGAAGCTCGGGTACTTTTGGCTGAAATTCTTACTAAAAACAACGTTCCAATCCCAATCGAAATGCCCGATATCAGCACTAAGGAAAAAGCCCAGCAATACATCAATCTGCCGATGGATGACCTCAGGGTGAAAAAGCAGCAATTCCTCGAGGAATTATTGCCGCAATGGATAAAAGAGGGTAAAGAACGTGAAGCTGGACTACAGGCAAGCATGAAATAATCATAAAAAAAAATCACAAAAAATTTGGTCAATTCAGATTATTGTTATTTTTGACGCTCGAAAAAACACAGAAAAACACAGATGATCAACCTTACAAACATAGCAACATGGTGGTGGCACTTCAACAAACGAAGTCGCCGTATGCTGCCGTGGTGTGATGTAAGTTAAGGTAAAAGATAATTTAAAACCCAGAGAGGCATGTTGTTACGGCAACATGCCTCTTTTTTTTGTCAAACTTTTAAACATTTACACACATGAAACAACAGAACAAATTCATCCTGAACGAAAACGAAATGCCAACCAGGTGGTATAATGTTCATGCCGATATGGTCAACAAAACCATGCCGCCACTGCACCCCGGAACCCTCAACCCTATTGGTCCGGAAGATCTCGCGGGACTTTTCCCGATGGAACTGATCAAGCAGGAAGTTTCGATGGAACAATTCATCGAAATTCCGGAAGAAGTGCAGGATATTTACAGAATCTGGAGATCAACACCCCTGGTTCGAGCCCACAATCTCGAAAAACTTCTTGGCACACCCGCCAGGATTTATTACAAAAACGAAAGTGTCAGTCCTTCCGGCTCACACAAACCAAACACCGCCGTGGCTCAAGCTTATTACAATTACAAAGAAGGGGTAAAACAACTGACTACCGAAACCGGCGCAGGACAATGGGGCAGTGCGCTTGCCTTTGCAACCGGGTTTTTCGGAATTAAACTAAAGGTGTTCATGGTTAGGGTAAGTTACGATCAAAAGCCCTATCGCAAATCGATGATGAACGTATGGGGTGCTGATGTGACTCCATCGCCGAGCATGCTCACCAACTCAGGACGTCAAATCCTTGCCGCCAATCCTGATTCACCCGGAAGCCTGGGCATTGCAATTTCAGAAGCGGTCGAAATGGCCGCAGGAGATCCGGAAACCAAGTATTCATTGGGCAGTGTGCTCAATCATGTGCTTTTACACCAGACAATAATCGGAGAAGAAGCCATTCTGCAGATGGAAAAAGCCAACGATTACCCAGACATTGTGATTGGATGCTTTGGGGGTGGTTCCAACTTCGCCGGGATTACATTCCCGTTCTTAAGGGGTAATTTGCTGGATGGTAACAAAACCAGGTTTATTGCAGTGGAGCCTTCATCCTGCCCGAAACTTACACGCGGTGAGTTTAAGTACGACTTTGGCGACACTGCCGGTCTAACTCCACTAATCCCGATGTACACACTTGGTCATGACTTTATTCCACCGGAAATCCATGCCGGAGGACTGCGGTATCATGGCGCCGGGGCAATAGTCAGTCAGTTGCTCAAGGACGGTTTGATCGAAGCAGCCTCAGTTGATCAGTTCGAGTGCTTTGATGCAGGGTTAAAATTTGCCAGGGCCGAAGGAATTATCCCCGCTCCTGAGTCAACCCATGCCATTGCTCAGGCAATCAGAGAAGCTGAACGCTGCCGCGAAGAAGGGGTTACTAAATCCATACTTTTCAATCTTTCAGGACATGGATTAGTGGATTTGGCAGCATATGACAGCTACCTGAGCGGTAGTATGAAGAACTTTTGCACCAGCGACCAGCAAATCAATACAAGTTTGAATAAACTTTATAAAGTTGCATGAATAAGTGAATGAATAATTGAATGATGCAATCACCCCGTGAATCCTTCTGGGGACCGTCTCAACCTCATGATGGCATTCACGGGGCATCTGATTGCCTTTCGAAGGAATCAGATAAATTCGATCTTAACTTCTTTAAGAAATTTTTCCTCCAGGGTTGTTGCAATCCGCTTGACTACAGTCCGGCGGATTTCAAGTTCAACCGGCAGGCTGGGGTCCTGGTGGGCAATGTTGATGCGTGTTCCAACAATAAAGTCAATCTCGTCGCTCTTTAAAATCATGTTGACGATCAGTCCGGCCGGCCCTTTGTCAAGAACTGTGTTTTGATTGTAATCTTTCAACAGGTTGCTGACTTTTGTCAAAGTCAGAATGCCTTCGGTGACCAGGTCAACGCCCTCCATATGTGAAACCGGCGGCAGGTCAGGATCAATAAAGTCGAAAGTGTCTTCAATTTCTTTCCCCCATTCACGGGAGATGATGTCGCCGGTGGTAGCGCCGCAAAGCACTTTTTTACCTTCAAATCCGGCTACCTTGCGGGCATACACCTTGTCATTTTCCTCCTCGAATGGAGGCCCTGTGCAAATGAGCATTTTTCGGGGTTCTCTGAAATATATCACAGCGCAACTTGTGTCGTCCTTGGGCATGAAGTTGTCGTTCTGGATGGCCTTTTTCACAACCCGTTCGCCAAGATCCCGGGCAGAGATAAACTTATTTTGTTTGGTTTCGTTCAGCACAAATTCAATCAGGTGTTCGCGTTCCCATCCAAATGGCAAACTTTCGCTACCCATACCTGATTGGGTGATCCCGTCGGAACAAAAAACGATCCTGTCTTCTTTTTCGGGGGTAAAAGAACAACTGCGCAATTCCTTCCCCCTGCCTTTTTCTGAGTCAAGGATTATACACTGCCAACCAGGTTCAAAAACCTCATTATTTCTGACAATAAATGTTTCAGGGTTATCATATTCGAGGATATTTACCACCCCACCCACTTCAATATCTACAATAGTAAAAGTGGCATAGCTGATTTTCCGCACACTGCAAACCGGCAACGTTTTCATGATGATCTCGGCAATTTTACCAAAATCTTTATGTTCTTCGGTAAAATTCAATGCCATGGTAGCGGTGAGTGTAGCCAGCATATTCGCTTTGACGCCATGTCCCATGCCGTCCGAAAGGACTGCCACAATGCGGTTTTCCTCCTTCACCCGACGGTGCATGAACACATCGCCGCAAATCCGCTCGCCGTCTTGGTTGCGTTGCTGACAGTTAAGTTCTATGTAAAAATTTTTATCCAAGTCTTACCTTTTCTTTTTTGTCCGATGCAACTGAATGATGGAGTTAAGCATTGCCTCAGTTTTGCTGGCGCCTTCACCGAGCAGGAAGCCGATCTGCTGAACCATTTCCAGGTTTTGGTCTATCACTTCGGTAATGCGGTGAATAATCTGTTCGTTGCGTACTTCGGGCGAAAACATATCCCTGACAATACCGCCGACAACTTTGTTCTTTTTGATCGAAAATACGCTGACATTGAGCAGCGCGTCTTCAATCTGCACATCGCGGCTGATGATGTTTTCGCCTGTGGACAGGGTGTTCTGGAACAATTTGTAAAATTGCACCGGCACCAATGTTTTAAGGTCGGCGCCACGCAAACCGGGAATAATCTCATCAATTTCCCTGATTTCATCTCCCAGCAGTTCGATAAAACTTCTGTTTGATGAAGTCACCTTTAGCTTTTCATCCACTATCACTACACCCGAAGGGATCTGGTTCATGATTTCTCGGGAGGTTTCCAGTTTATCATTCACCAGTGAGTATTCGTCTCTCAGTTTTTTTAATTCCTCCTTTAGTGCCTGCAACTCGTCATGGTATTTTTTGTTGGATTCGCGCAGGGTGCCAATGTATTTGTTTTTACTGCTGATGGCAAAATCGTAGCAGATATCTGTGCGGGTGAGGCCTTGTCCAACGGCAACTGCAAACGCCTTGCAGGATTCAAAACCGCAATTACCACATTGGGAAGCATTGGTTTCATCTTTACCTATCAGTTGAAGAATTTCCCTGATTTTGGCTTCATCGGGCACAGGTAAACGCTGGTCATCTGCATTGTAAGATCGTTTCATGTCCATTTTACTGAACATTTCAACGAAAGCTTCCCACTTTTTCTGATCGAAATCTTTCAGCCGCTTTTTCGAATAATCAACTACAAGGGCATTGCGCCGGTGTTTATCATCGCCGGTCGTCATGCCCGGCCCCATCACACAGCCTTCGTTGTAGAAGATATTGAAATTTTTCCTGATCTTATCAATATGATTTTCGAAAGTCCCGATGGCTTTCAGCGACGGAGAACTTCCTTCTGAAGTAATAACATCACCATCAATTATTGTTTGATCGATATTTGCGGCTTCAAGGATGCCGGAACTGATGGGGTACAATGACCCCAGCCTTCCTATAGGTGGGTCAAAATCGGAATATTCAAGCTGACTTTCATGGATGTCCTGATCAGCAAATAACTTCCTTAATTCCTCAAAAGTAAGAACGGCATCCAGACGGGCATGTTCGCCGGTACGTTCAATTTCACGTTTTGCGGCAATACAGGGGCCGATATACACAATGCGGACATCATCGCCGAATAAATGCTTTACGGCATTGGCTGTGGCCATCATTGGCGAAATGATGGGAGCAAGATTGCCGATCAGCGAAGGAACGAATTTTTCGATGTAATATACTATTGCCGGGCAGTTGGCTGTGATATAGTACTTCCCTTTTTTTTCGCTGAATAACCTTTTGTAAGCCAAAGCAACGAGATCGACCCCGAACGAAACCTCATTCACGTATTCAAAACCCAACGACCGGATCATCTCCACAAATTTCCGGTAATCGGTAATGTCCGGAAACTCACCGGAGATGCTCGGATCAACAATTGCAGCCACCTTATCGGCTGATTGCAGAAGGCCAATCACCTGTTCGGTTGAACTTTGGTAGGTGATTGCACCGAAAGTGCATGCGCTCAGACACGACCCACAGCCGATGCACCTTTCGTCAATGATTTCCGGATGTTCCATACCTACCTGGATCCGGATGGCATGAACAGGGCAAACCCGCACACAGTTGTGGCAATTTGTACACTTCTCAGGATTTATAGTTAACAAATGCATAATGAATTGTCTTCTTATAATAATTCTCGTTCCAGGATTTCCAGCACTGACTGCTGATTAAGATGCTCGTGGCGCTTTTCCCCGATCATCATGCTGGGACCGTTTTCGCAATTTCCAAAACAGTGCTTTCCCCGGAACTTCAGTTTGTGCATAAGATTGTTGTCTTCCATGAACTTTTTTACAACCTGAACCATCTGCTTATTGCCACGGGCAAAACATGAACTTCCTAAACAAATAACAACTTCCAATTGATCTGTCATTTATAATTCTATCTCAAGATTGCATGTACAAAGGTCTGAAAAATAAATTACATAGTACTTTTTACGTTATTAAAATAACAGTGTGAACTGAATAACAAAAAAATATAGTAATTTTGTTCACCTGTTGATTTACTATCAATCCATACTTGAATGACTGAAATAGAAGCTATTTTGCAGAAATATCAAAATCGTGACCGCGAATATTTGCTACCGATTTTGCAGGATATTCAAAGTGTCAGCGGTTTTCTATCCCGACAAGCCGTTATTTCGGTGGCGGCTCATTTAAAAATTCCAACCAGCAAGGTGTATGCCGTTGCTACATTTTATGAACGTTTCAGGTTTTTACCAAAAGCAAAATATCGCATCAGTGTCTGCAATGGTACAGGATGTCATATCGAAGGATCGGGCAACCTGTTGGAAGCGTTTAAAAGACTGATGGGACTTGAGCCCGGAGCTGAATTAAAGAATGAGTTGTTCAGCCTTGAGGTTGTGCAATGTCTTGGCGCATGTGGCAATGCACCGGTGATCAAAATCAATGATGTGTTTTATTCAAACGTGACCCCCGATATGGTTCCTGAGTTAATTGCTGCAATAAAAGCCAGGGAGGAAATTAAATGAAACTAACTGAACAAGCCATTGGCAGAACGCATTTCCTGATCGACAATGTACTGAAGAATTTTTCCGGTGAATACAACCCTGAAACCCAGAAAGAGATTGACCTGCTTTTACGCAGGCACCTGGTAAAGCCTTTGATTTATGTTGGCACTGGTACCTGTGGTATTGCAGCAGGTGCTGGATCAACGCTTCAGGCTGTGCATGCATACCTCGAACGAAATCAGCTGGATGCAGACGTGGTCGAAGTGGGATGCGTTGGGCTTTGCAGTGCAGAGCCATTGCTTGATTTTCAGGTTCCGGGAAAGGCCAGGGTTAGTTTTCAGAAAGCCACGGCTAATAAAGTGGACGATATCCTTGATGAATGTTTTCACAATCACATTTCGGGACAGGATATTTTGGGACAGGTGGCTAACAAGATGCATGAATCGTGGGAAGGTGTTCCCAATATTCAGGAGCTTCCTTTTTTTAAGAAGCAGCAACGGATTTTGCTCTTTGATTGTGGTGAGATTTCGCCATCAAGCCTTGATGAATATTTGGCCCGCGATGGGTATAAGGCTTTTTTAAAAGCGTTGATGAATTACCCTCCCGATGAGGTTTGCAGCATTATCGGGCAAAGTGGTTTACGTGGCAGAGGTGGTGGTGGATTTCTTACTTCAACCAAATGGAACAGCGTCCGGATGGCTGCCAGTGACCAGAAATATATCATTTGCAATGCCGATGAGAGTGACCCCGGTGCATATATGGATCGGGCACTGGTTGAAGGAAACCCTTTCCGGTTGATCGAAGGACTTTCCATAGCTGCTTATGCCATCGGTTCGAGCAAGGCATACATTTACATTCGGTCAGAATATGCACTGGCGGTGAAAAGATTGAATGAAGCGCTGGAAATGGCACGTGAGTTTGGATTTCTGGGCGAGAATATTTTTAATAGCGGATTTAACTTGCAGATCATCCTTCGGGAGGGGCCGGGCGCTTTTGTTTGTGGTGAGGAAACGGCATTGATTAAGAGCATAGAAGGGCGCCGGGGAATGCCAAGAACTAAACCTCCTTTCCCTTATGAAAAGGGACTTTTCGGTAAGCCAACAGTAGTGAACAACGTGGAGACATTAACCAACGTGCCGCTCATCCTGCTTCATGGTCCTCACTGGTTTAAAAGTATTGGAACTAAATCCAGCAGTGGAACAAAACTTTTTGCTTTAACCGGTGATATTGTCAATACAGGGCTTGTTGAGGTTCCATTTGGAATCACCCTCGAAGAGATAATTTTCGAAATCGGAGGTGGGATTAAAAATCAGAAATCGCTAAAGGCTGTTCAGATTGGCGGACCCTCAGGAACATTGGTGCCTGCTGAAAAAAGAGACCTGCAGATTGATTTCGGTACTTTCCAGGATCAGCACCTGATCATGGGTTCAGGAGGCATGGTGGTGATGGATGAGGATACCTGCATTATTGATATGGTGAAATATTTCATCAACTTCCTGCAAAACGAAAGCTGCGGAAAGTGCATCCCTTGCCGAGAAGGAACCAACAGGATGTATGAGATCCTGAATGAGATCACCCAAAGACCGGCTCAAACGGATGAACACAAGAGTTTGTCGAGATTTCAGGGAGTGCTGCAACTGGAGAATCTGGCAAAAGTGATTAAGGAGACCTCCTTATGTGGCCTGGGCAAAACTGCTCCCAATCCTGTGCTGAGCGCCCTGGAATATTTTCGTGATGAATTTGAAGAGCATGTGTTTGAGCGCAAATGCCGGGCGAATGTCTGCAGGAACCTGCGCACTTTTGTGATCAGTGCCGAGCGTTGCACCGGTTGTATGGTTTGCCTCAAAAAGTGCCCGGTTGATGCTATAGTAGGAGCGGCTCGGGAACCACATTTTATCATCCCCCAAAAATGTAACGACTGTGGTATTTGCTATGATGTATGCAGGTTTTCAGCCATTGACATTATCTGATATTCAAATTTTATAATTTCGACCCAGAATGATTTTCAACATCGAAATAAATAACAAAACCATCAAGGCAAAGCGCGGCGACACAATCCTTGAGACCCTGCGGCGAAACGGGATTACTGTCCCGACGTTATGCAGTATGGAGGGTTTTACCCCAACCGGAGCATGTCGAATGTGTGTGGTTGAAGTGGAAGGAACAGACGATCTTGTCCCTTCATGTTCGCATCCGGTGGAGGAGTGGATGAAAATTCACACCCACTCTCCACGTGTGATCAATGCGCGCCGTACCATTGTTGAACTGCTGCTTTCGAGCCACCCCGACGATTGCCTCTATTGTATCCGCAATAAGAACTGCGAGTTGCAGAACCTGGCCGAAGAATTGGGTATTCGCGAGCGTCGATTGCCGGTTGTCAGGAAAAAGGTTAAAAAAGATCCATCTTCCGCAAGTATTGTGCGCGACCCGGCCAAATGCATTCTTTGTGGCCGTTGTGTGCGCGTTTGCAAGGACCTGATTGGAATTTCAACATTCGATTTCATTGGTAAAGGGATGAAAACCATCGTTGGTCCTACCTTCAATAACCAGCTGAATGTTTCCAACTGCATCGCCTGCGGTCAGTGTATTATGACTTGCCCAACCGGCGCCCTGCATGAAAAGGATAACATCAGCCAGGTGCAGGAAGCACTCCAGAATCCTGATAAATTTGTGATCGTACAAATTTCACCAACAGTATCAGTTTCGCTGGCTGAGGAATTTAATATACGTTCGGGTAAAGAGTTGGATGGATTGCTGGTAGCAACCTTGCGCAAAATGGGTTTTGACCGTGTGTTTAAAACCGCTTTTGCCGCTGACATCATGCTCCTTCAACTGGTGGATGAATTGACGGAAAGATTGGAAAAAAATGAGGTTTTGCCCATGTTTTCCAGCGATTGCCCTGCATTTGTCAAGTTTATGGAAGAATATCATCCTGATCTGCTGCCCAACCTTTCCATGTGCAAATCGCCACAGCAGATCATGGGAAGCCTGGTAAAGCATCATTTTGCGAGGGATCAGAAAATTAAAGCTGAAAAAATATTCTCCGTTTCATTGATGCCCTGTACCGCCAGGAAGTTTGAAGCCAGCAGGGAGGAATTTACGAATAAAGGCATTTCTGACGTGGACGTTGTGTTGACCACACGCGAACTTGCCCGCATGATCCGCCTTTACGGACTCGACATTCAGCAAACTGCTCCCGAAATGGCCGACATGCCTTTTGCCATCAGAAGTTCTGCAGCCAAGATCATTGGCGCCAGCGGGGGGGTGGCAGAGGCTGTTTACCGGTCGTTGTATTATAAATTATCAGGCAAACATTTGGTTAACTTTAAAGTGGCGCCAATGCGTAACAACAAAAATATCAAGGAGTTCAGCACTAAATTGGGGAAATACAAGCTGGGAATTGCCGCAGTGAATGGTTTAGGCAACGTGCATGAACTGATCAGACAGATTAAATCCGGTCACAGTGACCTGCAGTTCATCGAAGTGATGGCCTGCCCCGGAAGTTGCATCAATGGCGCAGGCCAACCCATTGGTTGTGACAAAGAAGCAGTAAAAGCCCGTGTAA
This sequence comes from Bacteroidales bacterium, assembly GCA_014860585.1. Taxonomy (NCBI): domain Bacteria; kingdom Pseudomonadati; phylum Bacteroidota; class Bacteroidia; order Bacteroidales; species Bacteroidales bacterium. The sequence goes on from JACZJL010000027.1 coordinate 89,195, forward strand.
AAACACTCTATGATATCGATGAAAAGGAATCGATTAAAGTTTCTTATAAAAACCTCTCAGTAATGGAGTTGTATGGCAAATACACCGGAAAAGAAAAAGATTCCTTTTTCGAGAAATTCAAAACTACCTATCAAAAAAGGGATGTTTTGCTTTAGTCAGCGAACCATCTCTTCAATTAACTCGTTATTTTATATAAACAACTGATAAAGCATGAAAAAGACAATCCTAATCGTTGATGATGATGTTGATGTATTGTTCCAACTCAGGCTGAAAATCGAAAAATTCGGATTTGAGGTGATCTCTGCAGATAGTCAACGCGAGGGTGAAAAAATCATCGAAACACTAAAGCCTGACCTTGCCATCTTCGACCTGATGATGGAAAACGAAGACAGCGGTTTTATCCTTAGCTACAAAATCAAAAAGAAATATCCCGATGTGCCGGTCATTCTTGCAACCGGAGTTACTGCCGAAACCGGAATCATGTTCGATATGAGTCGCGACAGCAACAAATCCTGGATCAAGGCCGACCTGATTCTCGACAAGGGAATCAGAGCCGACCAGTTGGAAATGGAGATAAAGAAACTGCTAAAACTTTAAAAAATGGCTACTTTAAAAGTTTTGGTTGTTGACGACGAACCCGGCATCAGATCAGGGATAGAGCGGATTCTGCGGAACTTCAGGGTGGACTACCCTTTCATGGATGAGATGTATGATTTCAGGGTTATCGAAGCAGGAACAGGCGAAGATGCGATTGATTTGATAAATGCTGATCAACCCGACATTGCTTTACTCGACAATAAATTGCCCGGAATACAGGGAATTGAAGTGTTGGAATATATCAAGAGCAACAACCTCGATATTGTTGTGGTGATGATTACCTCCTACGCTTCCATCGAAATTGCCGTGAAAGCCACCAACGACGGCGCAGTTGATTTTATCCCAAAACCCTTCACGCCGCAGGAATTGAAATCCTCATTCGAAAATATTACCAAACAGCTCTTCCTGAAGCGGATGGCGCGTCATATGAAAGAACAGGGCAAACAGGTCAGGTTCCAGTTTCTTTCGGTACTGTCACACGAACTCAAAGCACCCCTTACTGCAGTTGAAGGATATCTGAACATCATCAAAGAGCGCCAGCTGGGGACAACCCTTCAGGATTACGACCAGGTGGTCGAACGCTCTATACAGCGGCTGCACGGGATGCGGCATCTGATCCTCAACCTGCTCGACCTTACCAAAATCGAATCAGGGAAACCAACCCAGAAAATTCAGAATACCAACTTTGTGGATGTGGTGCGCAGTTCCATTGATGTGATGATGCCCTACGCCATTCAAAAGGAGGTTGAAATAAAACTCCATTCACCCGAAAAGCTCAACAAGTACATCGACCCTGAGGAGATGGAGATTGTGTTCAACAACCTGATCTCAAATGCCATCAAATACAACAACCGTGGTGGGAGGGTTGACCTGACCATTTCGGAAAGCGGCGGCAAAACAATCATCGAAGTGGCAGACACCGGCATTGGAATCCACCCCGACGACCAACAGGATTTGTTCAAGGATTTTGTAAGGATAAAAAATCCAAAAACCCGCAACATCATCGGTAGTGGTCTCGGTCTTTCTATAGTAAAAAAGATTGTGGATTTGAACCAGGGTGAAATCACCGTGCAAAGCA
>JACZJL010000028.1 GCA_014860585.1 Bacteroidales bacterium
TGACGACCTTTTAGTTACCATCGAGCAATCTCCGACCGTTGATGCCGGAGCTAACCAGACGATCTGCGAAACAGATGTTGTCAGTTTAATGGCAACAGCTGGGAATTACTCATCAATTCATTGGACAACCGATGGCGACGGGACATTCTCCGATGCCACGACCCTTGATCCTGTTTATTATCCCGGAGCGGGAGATATTGCCGGCGGACAGGTAAACCTTACATCAACTGCCTTTGCCATGAATTTGTGTAACGATGTATCAGATCAGGTCACGGTAATGATTGATTCGGCGCCGGCTGTTTTTGCCGGTGAGGATGTCGTGATTTGCGAAACTGAAGAAGTTCAGCTCTCCGCCATCGTCGAGAATTATTCCAGTCTGCTCTGGCAAACTTCGGGAGACGGATCGTTTGATGATCAGCAAAGTTTAAGCGCCATTTATAATCCGGGAAGCCAGGATATTTTATCCGGAACGGTACTTTTATCCATCACTGCATTCTCAAGTGGTGTTTGCCCTGATGCCAGTGACGACCTTTTAGTTACCATCGAGCAATCTCCAACCGTTGATGCGGGCGAAAACCAGACGATCTGCGAAACGGATGTTGTCAGTTTATTGGCAACTGCCGGGAATTATTCATCAATTCAGTGGACAACTGATGGTGACGGAACTTTCTCCGACGCCACGACCCTTGATCCGGTTTATTATCCCGGAGCGGGAGATATTGCCGGCGGACAGGTAAATTTAGATCTTAAAGCATATCCTCAAGCATTTTGTTCGCCAGAGGAAGGAGTTGTTATAGTGAATATTATTCCGCTTCCAATTGTTTTTGCCGGAGTGGATGTTACCATTTGTGAAAATCAAAATTACACCGTTAGCGGAGAGGCTGCCAACTTCAGCACACTAGTCTGGTCTACCGGAGGAGATGGCTTTTTTGACAATTCAAATGTTATGAATCCAACTTATACTCCGGGAATTTATGATGTAAGCACCGGTTATGTTGAATTGTGTCTGACAGCTGAACCGGTTAACCCTTGCTCTATTGTTTCATCTGATTGCATGATGATTCATTTTGCACCGATGCCGGTATTAGAAATAAGCAGTAGCACAACCATTTGTGAGAATTCCACTCTTACACTTACCGCATCGGCCTTGAATTGTTGCAATTACTACTGGGAAACAGCCGGAGATGGGATTTTTGATGATATTTCTACATTAAACCCGACTTACACTCCGGGGCCTAGCGATATCGGGAATGGTACTGTTGAACTATGTCTCGTTGGAGTTGGATGCAATCCCTGCAATGGATCAGTCATCGAATGTATAGAGTTAAGTATTCAACGGCAGCCCATTGTTTTTGCAGGAAATGACGGGTATATTTGCGGTAATAGTTCCTATCAACTCGAACAGGCAACGGCTGAACATTATAGCTCTTTATTATGGACAACTTCTGGTGATGGTATTTTTGGAAATGCCACTTCAATTAGTACTACCTATACCCCCGGACCAACGGATATCTTTGTTGGATTTGCTGCCATTTGCTTAACAGTAGAGCCCGTTAATCCCTGTTTTGTATCAGCAATTGATTGCCTGAGCATTGAAATTTTACCTCTTCCAGATGCTAATGCTGGTCAGGACAAAGAAGTTTGTATCACAAACAGTTATGTGTTGCTTCAGGGTTTTGTTTCAAATTATACGTCATTTTACTGGACAACAACCGGAACGGGTTATTTTGATAATCCTGCCAAGTTGAATCCTCGTTATTTCTTTAGTTTTCTGGATAAAGATCAGGGTTATGTTAATCTGGTACTTCATGCCGTGAGTGCAAGTTGTGGTGAGGTTACCGATACCCTGCTTGTTACAATTCACAAGGAAGCAATTGTTTATGCGGGTTTGGACGAGTCGGTATGCAGTAGTGAAACATTTGAAACCACAGGTGCAACAGCTTCGAATGTAGCTTCTGTTTATTGGACTACAACCGGGGATGGTTACTTCGAATCTCCAACTGCAATCATAACCCAATATCATCCGGGCGTAATGGATATCCAATCTGGTGCTGTCATGCTTTGTCTGAATGCCAGTGCTTTTGCTCCATGTGCAGATATATCAGACTGCATGAAATTAATTCTTTTACCTCCGGCGTTTATTGATGCAGGGGAGGACATTGAGATTTGTGAAACCGAATCTGTTCCGGTTCTTGCGACAGCTATGAACCATCAAAGCGTACTTTGGCAAACATCAGGGGATGGTATATTTGAAAACCCGGTTAATCCTGAAACAATTTATCTTCCGGGTGTGCAGGATATTTCAAACGGTTCGGTTACCTTATCGGTGGAGGCCCTCTCGAATACCAACTGTGGAGATGCTTATGACGAGTTACTGGTTCATTTTCAATCATTAACATCAGTATTTGCGGGTAATGATTTTGTCATCTGTGAGGATGGATTTGCTGTACTGACCGGTTCTTCTGAAAATGCAATTTCGGTGAAGTGGACAACAGATGGTGATGGAGCTTTTGAAGAGTCGTCCTCATTGCAGACTTCCTATATTCCAGGTGAGGAGGATATTACAAACGGAGAAGTTGAACTATGTCTGACCGCCTATTCAGGCGGATTTTGCCCCGATGTTACTGATTGTATTACTTTATACATCAATCCTTTGCCCGTTGCTTTTGCGGGAGATGATGCGACTATTTGTAAAACTGATAACTATATGTTGAATGGTGGCGCCCAGCACTATAGCAGTTCTCTCTGGTTTACCAGTGGCGATGGTACTTTTGATGACCCGGGCTTGCTGAATGCTACCTATACTCCGGGGGTAGAAGATTTGCAATCGAACCAGGTTGACCTTACACTTTTTATTTTTGGACTTGAAGCCTGTTCAAATGCACAAGACTCGATGATACTTCATCTCAACCTTCCACCGCAGGTGGTTGCAGGAGATGATACCACGATCTGTGAAAATGATATTGCTTCGCTTTCAGGTTCCGCCCACCAATACGAAAACATTATATGGCAAACAGACGGGGATGGATTTTTTGGGGATGTTAACAGCCTGAATACTACCTATACACCTGGTTCCGATGATGTTACCAATGGTTCTGTTGAATTATGCATTACAGCAACCGGGTATGAAGGTTGCGATCCGACCTCTGATTGCCTGATCATTTCCATCTCGCGGTTCCCGGTTGTTTCAGCAGGTGAAGATCTTTCTGCTTGTGTAACCGATAACGTTAGTTTAAATGCAACAGCTGATTTTACAATTGCTGTAAACTGGAGTTCTTCCGGGGATGGTTCCTTTATTGACCCTGGAAATCTGGTTACCGAATACATCCCCGGTCCATCGGATCTGGCAAACGGATTTGTTGAGCTTTGCCTTACAGGAACCGGGGCGGGTCCGTGTGATGAAGTGTCTGATTGTGCACTTGTTACCTTTATTCCGCTACCAATTGCAAATGCCGGTCAGGACGTCACTATCGGTAAAAACGACATTTATCTTACCTCTTCTGCGGTGGTTGGTAATAACGATCAACTATTATGGACAACATCAGGCACAGGTTCATTTAATGACCCTGCATCACTTGTAACCTTTTACACGCCAAGCCTTGATGATATCGTCTTTGGTTCGGTGACGCTTACACTGACTGCTTTTCCGGTCAGTCCATGCCAGATGGCTGCAAGTGATGAAATTGTGCTGAAGATAGAGTATACATGTCTTGATGCAAAGGTGGATGCTGGTGCTGATGCGTCGGTATGTCTGGGAAACAGTTATCAACTGTCCAACATTTCTGCCCTGTTCAACGAAAGTATAATCTGGGAAACAACCGGGGATGGAACATTTGATGACAATACAATTCTCACTCCTGTCTATACACCCGGAATAAACGATATCAGCAGTGGAAGTGTGGTCCTTTGCCTTACAGGTATTGGCTTTGAAAGCTGTGATGATGATACCGACTGTATGGAGTTGACCATACAATACCCTCCACTTGCATTTGCCGGTTATGACAATACCGTTCCTTTTCCGGAAGAAGAGGGATATCCGCTCGAATACGCATTTGCAGAACACTTTGAATATATTCAATGGTTTACTACAAATGGGATGGGCTATTTCTCAAACGAACAGGTAGTCAATCCGATTTATTACCCGAGTTTTATGGACGTTTCTCTCGATTATGTGGAACTTCAGGTCAATTGCAGCCCTATAAATCCCTGTGAAATTTCTGCTCAGGATGTTGTGCATGTTACCTTTATCGATGAATGTGACGATGCATCGGTGACAATTTCGGAAGATACAATTTCCCATTGTATCACTGGTACACCTATACAGGTCAGCGCCACCGGGTTCCTTTATTCAGCCATAAATTGGACTACTTCCGGTGATGGCCAGTTCATTAGTGGTAACACATTAAATCCTCAATACATATTGGGAGCCAACGACCTGGTTACCGGCGAATTTATGCTAACAGTTGATGCCATTGGGTTCGAAGGTTGTCAATCAGCAATAGATAGTGTGAAGGTATTTTCCCAAATGTCTCCAACTGTTTTTGCAGGAAGCGACCAGACCATTTGTGACGGACAGACATGCCTGATAGAGGATGCCTTTGCCGCAAATTATGAACTCATATCGTGGAGTACGTCCGGAGATGGTTATTTTAGTGTGCCAGATAATGTCATTACCGAATACATTCCGGGATTCAGTGACTCCATGATGGGAGTGATTGAAATTACACTGACTGCTGAAGGAGTTTTTCCCTGTGAGGTGTATGCATCTTCAACGATGCTTCTTACCATTGACCGGCCATTCATTATTGTAAATCTCTCTGATTCAGAAGTTCATTTAGAGGAAAATGTTACATTAACCATAGAAGCATTGAACGCTGATTTTTATCAATGGTTTGGGCCGTATGGTATGATAGATGGAGCAAACCAACCTATTTTCACAATTTATAATGCAGAATATGATGACAGCGGTTCTTACTACTGTGAAATTATTAACTCCTGTACTTCAATCACGAGTAATGTAGTCACAGTAAGGGTGTATGAACTTCATCAATTAATTGTACCCGAAGGTTGGAGTGGAATATCATCCTGGATTGTACCTTATCATCCGGAAATTGTTGATCTGTTTGCCAATGTCCATGATGATCTGGTATTGCTCAAAAATTTGACAGGTGTTTATTGCCCATTGCTTCAACTTAATATATTGAACACCTGGAATTCCCAGCATGGGTATGAGGTAAAATTTGCAAACAATGTAACTGTTGATTTCAAGGGACAGGCAAACGAAAATCTGACAGTTACGATGAATGCCGGCTGGAATTATCTGCCGGTGATCAGTCGGTGCCCGGTCAATCTCGCTCAGTTATTTGGATCTTCACCTATTGTAATTATTAAAGAAATCAGTGGACCTGGAGTTTACTGGCCGGTTTTGGGAATTAATACGATTGGTTACCTGCTACCCGGTAAGGCTTACATGCTATGCTCAAGCAGCCCTTTCAGCGCTACTTATCCCATTTGTGAATCAACCAAATCGGAGGTTGTGAGTAATTTATTTAAACCAGACAATCAGACCCCATGGAATCCTATTCATTTCACCTCTTCAACACATGTAATTGCCTTTGACCAATTAGCAATCAGCAAAATGCCTTCGGGGTCAATCATTGGTGCTTTTAACAGTGAGGGCTTGTGTACCGGTGTAATTCAGGTGAATGGAAACACGGATGCCTTGACAGTATTTGGTGATGATGCACTAACGATTGAGCATGACGGAATGCTGGAAGAGAATCTGATCACATTCAGGCTGTATGATCCATCCACAGGAAACAGCTATGACCTCGATGTTGAATACGACCAACAATTTACCAATCATGACGGAGAATTCCGGATCAATGGATTGTCGAGAGTGATTGATCTCAAAACCACTGCCATTGGTGTTGGTGAATATGATGCTGTCACAATGCGTATTTACCCGAATCCTACATCCGGTGAGATCAATATTGCTGGGATTGTAGACCAGTCCTACATTGAAGTTTACTCCACCGGCGGTCAACTTTTACAAACCCACTTCTTTGAACCCAACACTGTTAATCCGAATGTTCTCAAATTCTCACTCGAAAGTTATCCTGCGGGGGTTTACTATCTGAAGATTATTTCGGAAAAACGAACTGAGGTTCGGAAAATCATTCTGAGATAATGGATAAAAAAATCCCGATGAGCAATTCACCGGGATTTTTTTTACGATCAACCGATTTATTCCAATGGGGACTAATGAATAATAACCTTGTGTATTTCACTGAAACCTTCTCCATGAATATGGAAAGTATAAACACCCTTCGGTAAGGAAGCAGTGTTAATGAATGCTTCTCCCTCTAATGGTTCAATTAATATTAACTGTCCTGTGAGGGACATTACTTCGAGTATGGCATTTGAACCCTCCATTAACCTGATCATAACATGGCCTTTTGAAGGATTTGGAAAAATTCCCATTGCTCCCTGTTGTTCTGTAATTCCGGTGTTATCAATCACCAGCTCTGTCAGACCTGAAGCGCCTTCATTTGAAAAGTAGCTGGTGTTTGGCAGCGAGTTATCATAGCTTGCTAACAGGTTATACTCTTCACCCGAAACAGTTTCGTAAAGTTTAAAATGGAAAGACTCATTCATCATAAAACCATCAGTTACAGAGGTTGTAGAGTCATTTGCGAATACAACCATTGCTTTATTAGTGATCAGGTCATCAATTTCGAGACAACCTGCGCACAATCCGCTTGGTGTGAACACACCGATATAATCACCGATGGCAAAATTCTGAAGCGTGTAAGCCGGAATGCTGATAATATGTGAATTTCCTGTAGGCGCGGTCAGATCCCAAAGATCATTACCGGATTTTAAATTTTCCTTTTTTGCAATACCGGCCTTTGTACAAGCCGGGAAAGTGATCGAAACCGAAGCATTGCTCAGCACATAGTATGCTTTTCCCGGAATAAGTTCATCCAGCGATAAGATACTCTGGGCAGGCCAGTAAACACCGGTAGCAGCAATATCTTTAACCATTACTACCTGGCTGGACACATTTGCAAATAAATCAGCACAGGAAACAGGGCAATCGCTGAGAACGGGGAGAATATTCCAACCCTGATCAAGGTTGATGGTTTTGCTTTGTTCCAAAACCCCTGTAACCTGCAGTCCAACATCATTGCTTACCTTAACTTTATATCCTGCATGTGTATCCCAATTTCCGATCGTATTAATGTTTTGTGCCGGCCAGTAAACTTCATCAATGCTTTGCAGGATAACAAGGTCGTTTAAAATGGGTTGCATCATATTTTCCAACTGGGATTGTGCAGGTAAAACATAGCTCGAAATGCCACTCCAACCCCCGGGAATTTGCACCAGTTGAGTATTGTATCCGCCTTCAACGGTGATTTCAAAGTCGTCAATGTACATACCGTCTTTAACAATATAACCATCGCTGTAAAACCGAAAGCGGAGTACTACGTATGGATTGTTGATGTAATTATTTAATGAGTAGGTCTTTTTTTGCCAGTTGCTTTGCGTTCCAGTGTATGTAGCCAGGTTGGCCCAGTTACTTCCATTTGTTGTAACCTCCAGGTACATATAATCCCAGTTGGTCTCTATATCATATTTTGTCCAGAAAGAAACTTCAGCCGCAGTGTATCCCATCAGGTTCAAAGGACTCAGTGTGGCAGCAATGTCGAGGTCGTTGACATAGTTGCCAGTCGGGCTTTCTGTCAAAGAATGCGAAGGAGAATAGGAAACAGAAGATGAAAGACCCCAGGATCCCTGGTTTTCCCAATAAGGAGCACCATTCTCAAAATTAATCATCAATGGTAAACCAATTGGGGGCATAGGGGTTACCAGGACAACATTGGAAGGGATGGATTCTTCGCCTGAATCGGTGTAAATTGCCGTTACATAATATTCGTACTGAGTTCCGTTTTCTACTTCAAAGTCGGTGAAGGAATTTACATAAGAAGTGTCAATAACAGCGCCATCCCTGTAAATTTTATAAAAGTCAATATCAAACATAGTGTCCCACATTAAATCTACTTTTCCGTCGCCAGGCAATGCCACAAGGTTTCTGGGGGGGAATTGCATGTTGGCCATGGTTACAACCGAGGCGAGAATTGCTTTTGTGAATATCGCCGCCTGGTTTTCATTGTTGAAGCTTGGTCCAACCAGGTCGTTTGAAGTGTGAATGTATGGGCTGTAGTTGTTTACATCCTCAAAGGGGAAAATTCCCATGAATCCATTATTGTTGAAAGAAGTGTGATCGCTGTCACCACCTGTAAGATTGCCAGGGGATACAACAAAATCAGGCAGATAAGTTGCAGTTACGTTAGTATAGAAAGTAGCCAGTTCCTGTGCTGATTGAGGGTAGATCAGCGAGGTCATAATTGTTGTGTTGCCTGGTTCCAGATAACCAATCATGTCCATGTTGAAGTATCCCAGAATATCCATCCCCTGTTGGGCGCAGCGGCTGGCATAGGCTGCACTGCCGTAAAGACCATACTCTTCGCCGGAAAAAGCACAGAAAATGATCGTGCGGTCAAATTCATATTCACTAAGAATACGCGCAACTTCCATCACACCCGAAGTTCCTGAAGCATTATCATCGGCACCCGGCTCTGCACCCGACCAGGTAAGTGAATCATAGTGCCCGCCAAGAATAACAAACTCATCCGGATATTTTGTCCCAATTTTTGTAGCAATCACATTGTCGCTGGCTGGCCCGTTTGGCATCGTAAAATCCATCAATTCAACGCTTAACCCCATACTTTCGAACTGATCCTTAATCCAGTTCTGGGCTAATATGGATTGTGGTTTGTAACAATTGCGGGTTGTATAATTCTCAAGGTGTTGAACCACTGATGTAATGTTAGTTCCATTGACTTCATTTAACAAGCTGACCACAAAAGGATCCGGGTCGAAACGCCCGCTCTCGTTGTAGAAAAGTTTGTTTGGCAAAACAACCTGGTTGTTTGAAAGCCTTACCATACCGTCATTCTTAGCCGGCAGTAATTGTCCATGCGTCACTTCATCAATTCTAACTACAATCATGCTTCCCCCGTCATAAAGCACATCGGCAACCGGATTGATCAGGGCGTAATATGCGCTTTTGTCCACAAACTTGTCGAGATAGACAACATAGTAACTCAGCCCATTTTGCCATGGATTTTGATCCAGCACAACGAAATGATGTTTAGGGTCGCCGTCAAGGGTAGCGATTACAAATTCATCACGGTAAAAGTTAATCGTCAGTGAAGGGCTTTTGAAAAGGCTTCTGGTCTCTTCAAAGTTTTTAGTAGGAATCAACACGAGATCAGATGCCATCATCTGAGCAGTAAAAAAGCTCACAAGTAATAACAAGAATAAACGTTTCATGGAAATAAGTTTAAGTTTAAAATACTTTGATTTCAATTTTAGGGGACAAATGTACAAATTATTGGCATTGTAGTTCCCGGAAATTGAGATGAGCGGAATTAGCTCAGCTTCCATTCTTTTCTTCGGTCAATAAAGCACGCATTTGTTTTGTAAGAATCTGTAAACCCCCGTCAGTATTGTAGGATGTAACGATCTGGTTTTATAGACGTCTGATAATAAAACGTGATGAACCGAAAAACTTAAAAACTTACCTCAATGAAAATTAATCTGCAAGCCAACGAAACGGTAGTCAGGGCGACAGACTCAAATCTTTGTGTGAGCGAAAACGAAAAAATCAAAGGCAAACTCATTCTGACCAACCAACGGATTTACTTTAAAAGCACTAACGGGCATACCGGGAAATATGACCTCGAAATTGATCCGAAATCCATACAGGACGTGTTATTTTTCAACACATTCGTGTTCCTGCGCAACGGTCTGAATTTGGTGTTGAAGCACGGACATGAACTAAGATTTCTGCTCAGAAACCGGAACCAATGGGGTGAAATGATTGCCGGGATGAGCTAGGAATGAATGAAGTACCCGACCTTTTCATCATGGGTTAACTTCGGACGAAAAAAATCTTTTCAAAAAAGAAAAAGTATTATTTTTGCCGCCTGAAACACCGTTTCGATTGCCCGATGGTGTAACTGGCAACACGTCTGATTTTGGTTCAGAAGAGTCTAGGTTCGAGCCCTAGTCGGGCAACCAAAAATACAATAAACCCACTGTTGAACATTATTGATGGTGGGTTTTTTGTTAATGGTTATTATCCAGGTCTGCAATTCTCTTTCCATCACATTTTCGCCGGACAGCAGATAGCATACCTGTACATAAATCATTTTGCCCACTATACGGCCACAAAATCCAGAGTTCTCCCCAGGAATTGTAACCTAATGGAAGTCTTTTAAAAGCAGCGCCACTGCATAGGCCGAAACCCCTTCCCCGCGTCCTTCAAATCCCAGCCTTTCGGTTGTTGTGGCTTTGATTGAGATATCATCTTCATTTATACTCATTACAGCAGCCAGCCGTTTTTTCATTTGAGGGATAAAACCAGCGATTTTTGGTTGCTGAAGGGCTACGGTGGAATCAACATTTCCGATGGAATAGCCTTTTGTTCTGACCAGTTTAATTACTTCCTTCAACAGCATCGTACTGTCAATCCCTTTAAAATTGGGGTCTGAATCCGGAAAATGAAAGCCGATATCATTGAGGTTTGCAGCGCCGAGCAGCGCATCGCAAATGGCATGAACAAGCACGTCTGCATCAGAATGGCCTGTTGCACCTTTATCAGAAGGAATTTCTACACCTCCCAATACAAATCGCTTCCCGGCTTCGAGACGGTGCACATCATACCCAAACCCTACCCTGACACTCATTTTATAAAGTTTTTGATTCCAAAAGTAAACAAAAAAGCCGGAGAGGAAATCCAAACCGGCTTTTGTATTTTTTCCGCTTATCAGTTGTTAGTTGTAGAAGTCATCGAAGTCGAAGGTGAGGGTAAAGCGAAGTGTATTTTCGAGGGGGTTACGCTGTTCGAGCGGGATGAGGTAGGAAAAATCCAGTCCGAAAACGTTGTATTTTAACCCGGCGCCGAGTGTAAAATACTGGCGGTTACCTTTGTATTTGTTTTCATAGAAAAAGCCGCCTCTTACTGCAAATGCCTTGTTGTACCAGTATTCGGTACCAACGGCATAATAAAACTCACGCATCTCTTCTTCAAAACCACCGGGAGCATCATACCACGATTGAATCATTCCCTGCACAGGGTTCACGTTGGGGTCCTTCCCTGCTTCAATGACGCGGTTATTGTTTTCGTCGTAAACCGGATTACCGAAATCATCTGTTGCATAGATTGGAGGCGTTGGAACCAGCAATTTATTCACATCCACTGTAAAGGAAAGGCGGTTGTATTCATCGAGGTCGAGTGTCAAACGGGGTGAAATGCGGAGGTTCGTGGGGATGAAATCAGTATCGGTAGTAGCATCGGAATAGGAAATTTTGGAGCCGATATTCGAAATGTTAATTCCAAAAGCAAATTCTGCATACTCAAAATCACGCCAGTTCAGTTCTTGCTGGTGATAAACAGCAACATCTGCTGCAATGGATTGACCCGGTTTTGTTGCGACTCCTCCAACGCTCACACCCTGTGTTAGATTGGAGTGAATGTAGCGGGCTGCAACAGCACCTGACCAGTTTTCGGAAAATTTTCTTGAGTAAGTACCATCAATCGAGAATTCGTTTGGGCGGTAGTTACCGATTGTTGATCCCGATATATCAGTGAAAGTAATGTCGCCAAGGGTAAAGTAAAGTAACGAAGCTGCTATGGTTTGCCTATCATCCAGCTTGTAAAAGCCTGAGATGTAAGCCAGGTTAATATCGCTCACGATTGCCCTGAGCCATGGGCTGTAAGATGCTGAAAATCCAGCTTTTGATTCGATAAAAGCATATTTGGCAGGGTTCCAGTGCATGGAGTTGATATCGGGGGTGGTTGCTCCACCTGCATCACCCATGGCGCCTGAACGCGCATCAGGAGCAATTAAAAGAAAAGGAACTGCAGTAGTAATGGTGTTGGTTTGTCCTAAGTAATTTGGTTTTTCGCTCTGGGCGTTGGAGTAGCTAACACTTAACAAACATACAAGGACAATAGCAAAGATTCTGTTAATCATAAAGTTTTGGTTTGCTTTTATTAAAATATCATTTTTAACGGCCATTCAAATTTTATATTGTTTTTAGCTGAAACGGGCTTTCCGAAAGTAGGTTCGTTTTTCAGTCTCTGTTTCCAAATTATTAACAAGTTTAAATCACCTGTAATAATTTATTAATTATGATTTCTCATTATTTTTTAACTCAGATTTACTTTGATGGATTTGGGGAAACTACTTACAGTTTTTATGCTAATCGGCAATGATGAGTTTTTGCACCATTCGGCTAATGTCTTTTTTTTGGTTGATGACGTCGATCGTATAAACGTACAAACCTGAATTAAGTTTACTTCCTCCGTCACTTATTCCATCCCACCTGATAGGTTCGACATAATAGCCGTTGCTGACAGCGTTTTGAGGGCCAATGGTTTTTACCAGCTGGCCGTTGAAGTTATAAATGTTGATTTCTACGGTCAGTGGTTCATCAAACTGGTTGTGCCGGAAAGTAAATTCAGTATATTTGCTGAATGGATTGGGATAATTGTAAACTTGTTGCAGGTCGACGCTGATGCTGTCGGAAACCATGAAGGTAATTACCGAAGTGGAAGAGTTATTGAGCATATCCCATGCTTTCAGTTGTAAGGAATAGTTGCCATTGATAAGATGAGTGAAGGGGAAAATGATTGAGCCTGACTGGTAATTATCCAGGTCGGACTCAAACTGTTCGTTAAGAATCAGGCTCATTTGCACAGGGCCGGTCAGTTCGGCAACAATATCATGTCCGATCCCTGCGCCAAATGCATTTATCCCGGATGGATCGCTTAAATAGGCATGCATTACAGGATCGTTGTTTAGCACGCTGCCATTAATAAAAGGTTTGTCATTCAGGTAAAGATCTATTGCAGGTCCGGTTTGATCTGCCAGATTGGTCTCAAATCCACCGATAATGAAATTGCTGAAATGCCCGCCTGCATCAGTGAGGCTGTCGGTCGCATAAAGTGCAAGCTTTCCGGGACCATAGTTATAGGCGATTTCTAATGGCACTACAAAGGAAAATGAAAATCTTCCGTCCTTCACCGAGGATTTCCCGTAATACAGAATTTTTTGCTGCAGATCAAACTGGTAAGGTTGGCTTTTTGGGTCGTTGGCCAGGGTCGTAATTTTAGCTGGTTTGTCGTATAGTACCGGGTATACAAACCCATCATAGTCGTTTATCAACTGGTCGTTTGAATGTGTTGCAACGTAACCGCTGAAACTCACCATGCTGCCTGCTCTGATGGTATCGCGCAAAGCAGTAATCGGCTGTCCATTAATAGAATCAATGATGATGTTATGGTCAGGCAATGCCAGCCTGAGTGCCGGGTTTCCAAGCAGGGTAAAATTTCTGATGTTTGTGCTTGAAGGTGTTTTGGAGAATCTGATCAGATCGCCTAACCGGGGATAATTACCCGGAGTAGCACGAAATAGTGTATCATAGATGCGACGGTTGAGCGTAAGATTGGACGACGCAAAAGCAATCCTTGTGGTTGACATTAGCCCCACTCCTCCGCCACCGGGATTTAAGACCACATGCTCGCCGGCCGAAACCATACCCGGGTTGTCGTAAGGCGCAAATTCACAGGTAGCAGTGATGAAGACAGGCATTTGATCATTATTTGTCCAGGACAAAATATCCTGGATCTGTACAACCCGTTCGTGTGCAAGTGCAATCTCACCGCCATGACCCGTGTAGTTGACAAAGAGGGCGCCATCGTTGAATTGCTGGTTGACTGCTATTGTGGCGTCTGGATAACGATCGCCACCCGAAGTGGGCTCTTGTTTAAAAGCATCAAAGTAAATCTTGTTGATGTTAATGGTTTGGTTGTTTCTGGTCACTATATTTACTAATACCGTATCAGCCTGGAAAATATGAAGATTATCATCTTCATCATCAGCAATAAAACATAATGATTGCCTCCAATGCCCCATATTTTCAGGTGTGAGAGTCATGTATCGCTCAAATTTATCTACCATGATTTCAGCCTCTTCGGGGGTGTTCACAGGTAAGCGTCCGATGCCAATATCCACATTCCCAACAGCATCAGCACCTTCGTTGGGATCCATCAAACCAAAGAAGTCATCCGTTACATAAGAAGTGGTGTAGGTAAGCGATTGGCGTGACTGGAATGTCACTACGAAGTTCATGTTGTTTTCAATCCGGTTTTTGGGATCATAAGAGCCGTCCCCAAAAAGTAAGAGATACTTCAAATGGGGAGGATCACCCGATTTGTCGTAGATCATCTTTACAAAGTCACGAATGGCAACCGGGTCCTGTTTCCCGGAAGAAAACTCAGTATAAATCTCTTGTGGACTGACCAGGTGAATGGTCATATCGTCAATCTCTTCGTGCAGTGCTTTCAGCCTTTCGGCCTGCTCCATAAAATCAGGATGGCTTACTATGATGAAATCAGCTATTCCAAGAGCATGAAGGTTTTGGTTCTCAATTTTTCCTATATTTTCCGGTTGATAAAAGAAGGAATTGTCGAAGGCAATAAATTCCTGCAGCATTGAAGTGTTTGCTTTGAAGGAACAAGTGTCTTCATTATACGTTGTCTCAACTTTTTTTACATTGAGGTGGTCAGTGATGTTCCAAACGGAAATCGGGTTCAAAACATTTGAGATTTGGAAAAGCGTGATGCTATCCTGATGCATGGTATATATATTTCTGAAAGGCATCTGTCCTCCCGGAAATTCGAGCTTGTTCATCACATTGACCTCAATAAAGTTTAACCAACCTGAACTTTCTGCAGTTGGCTTGTCATAGGTCACTTCGATGGTGATGTTTTGCCCTCCGGGAACCGCAACCCGACGTGTTTTACTCAGCTCATTGCCAAACTTTGAAACACTGCCCGGTGGTACAGACTGGACGGGTACAGTGAATAAAAATTCACCATTTGCATTGAGATTAAAATTGGAGTTGGTAAAAGACCTTGCAGCAAAGTTCGTGGAAAAAAATACACTCTCGGAAACATCGCGGTAAGGGAATTCAAAAAGATAGGTACGGCTGGTTATGTCTGAAAACTCATGGCTGTACCATTCCGAACCTGAACGGATCAGATTTAGGCTGTCAAGATTAATGCTCTCAAAATGGTTGTAACTTGTAATGACCTGCCCGGTAGGTGCAGTTATTGGCTGCTGATCCTGTATGCGTTTACCGGTTCCCTCTTTAAGGGTAATAAAATAGTAATTGACGTCGGAGTATAAATGCCGGATATGCTCAAAGGCAAGTCGAATGGGGACATATCTCCAGTTTGAAGTACCTTCGGCATAAAATAAAACATAATCTCCGGTATCAAAACTGCCATCATCGCCATCTTCGACCCAAACGGCAATTTCCTGTAAATCGTCATACCTCGGATCACTGTTACGCTCGGGAAGCATTTCGCCGCCATTTCCATATAGCCGTATGTGATCGGGATGTACACCGGAAAAATCCATTCCCATCTCTACCAGGTTTTCATAAGTTAGCCTGTGGATACCGGTTTCGTTTACCGCAACCTTGTACCAATCCCCTTCGGCAAGCACCGAATTTTCAGCATAAATTGTGCGGTCGGGTGTAAAATTAAAATCTCCTTCGGGGGCAGGTACTGCATCAATTTGAAATGTGATCAATTTTTCGATTAACCCGGTTTGAGGATTTCTTCTTAAAGGGAGCACCTTGAGCTGGCTGTAATGCTTGTTGCGAAGGGTAATGATGTCTGAAGTGATATTCAGGCTGTTATCAATCAGTTCAATATCAATCAGGTCGGATAATTGATCCTGGTTTTCAAAAGGGATAAATTCAGGATTGGAAATGGAATACCGGTAGGAAAACCCGGGTAATTCGAGCGGGAAGAGTCGGGAATAGACCGGCAGCATGCCGAATGCATCATCATTTATTGCATCAGAAAAATGCAATGTTTTAATCACCTGGTCACCGATGGAGAAAGTCTGCAGGTTAGTCCATGAAAGTGTTTCACTGATTGTTTTCTGCTGTCCGGTCAACGACAACGTCAGCACCATGAAAATAAGGCAGGCAGTATATTTTTTTTTTAGCATATCCCTTTATTTAAATGTTGTCCTGCAAATAGTTTATCTGGTAATGATAAGTTTTTTTACATCGGACGAACTTCTTCCTTGCTGGTCAGTTACATGAACCCGATACAGATACATTCCGGATTCGAGCAGTTGCCCGGTGGCGTTGGTTCCATCCCAGCGCAAAGGGTCGTAACTAAATGCTGTGCTGGTTTTGTATTGCTGAATTACAGCAACCTGTCGTCCGGAAAGATCATAGATTTCAATGCTCACATCCAATTCGCTGTTGGCTTTGTTGTGATTAAAAGTGAAATACGTTTCATCATGAAAGGGGTTGGGGTAGTTTTTCAGGCTTTCGATGGCCAGTTCATTTTGATTGATCACCCTGAATGTCAGCATCGCTTCGGATGAATTGTTGAATACATCCCAGATTTTGAACTTTAATTCATGTGTTCCTGATGGCAGATTGGTAAAAGGGAAAAGAACAGTTCCGTAGCGAAACCCACCGAAATCGGCTTCATAAAAGTCGTTCAGAATAAACGGATTTTCAGCATCACCGTTTAACACTGCAGTAATATCGTGGCCGATACTGTTACCAACGGCATTAATACCGCTATCGTCGTACACACGTGCCAAAAGAACAGGATTTTCGTTGGTAACGTCTCCGTTTCTAAATGTTTCATCATTCATAAAAAGGTCAATATCAGGGCCTGTTATGTCAATTTGCGAAGTGTTGTCAAATCCTCCAATAATGATGTTTTGATAAAAACCACTGGCACAAACACTTTCGTTATCAGCGAAAAAGCTGATTTTTCCGGGTCCGAACTCGTAAGCGATATCTTTAGGCACCATAAAAGAGAAACTAAAATTCCCGTCAACCACCTGTGTTCTGCCGTTAAAAAGCGTATTGCGGCGGAGCATAAATGATCTGGTAGAACTTCCCGGGTCTTGTCCAAGTGTAAATACCTCTGATTCTTTATCGAAAACGGTGGCATGAAGCACGCCATTAAAGTCGGAAACCACGCTTTTAAATTCATCAGTAATTCTTCCGGCAACAGTCACCAGGGATAGGGCTCTGAGTGTGTCGGGAGCTGACGATTCGAACGTCTCATTTTGATTTATTGCTGTTGTTTCAACATTATAATAAGAGTAAGCCATTTGGAGTGCCGGATCGCCGATCAACAGGAATTTCTTGTCATTTGGTCCGCCGGAACTTTCCCCTTTGGCCAGCCTGATGAGGTCGCCGAGGGCATAAGGATTTCCGTCATTCCGCTCGAAGGCATATTTATAAATTCCCCTGTTGAGGCTCAGGTTGGACGACCCGAATGTAAGTCTTGCTGTAGTGAAAAGTGCTATACCGCCTCCTATGGGGTTCAGGAATACATACTCACCGGCAGATATTCTTCCCGGGTCGTCATATCTGGCAAATTCGCAGGTAGCAGTGATGAAGATGGAAAGCTTGTCGTAATTTGTCCAACTGTTGATGTCGGCCACTTCGAGGATGCGTTCGTGTGCCCATCCTAACTCACCCCCGTGCCCGGTATAATTCATAATCAGTGTCCCCTTATCCAGTCGCGAGTTGATGGCTTTGTTCACAGCGGGATACCGCTGCCCGCCTGTGGTTGATTCCTGCAGGTAAGAGTCAATGTAGATTTTGTCAACGTTGTAATTTCTGTATGTAGTGTCAACAAATACGGCGAGTTGTTCTGCCTGGTTCAGGTGGGCATTTTGATTTTCATCATCAGCAACAAAAGTTACAACATTACGCCAGTTTCCAAATTTTGAAGGAGATGTAGCATAGTGAATCACTTTATCCACGGCCATTTTGGCTTCATCCGGCGTTCTCACCACAAAGCGGCCAATGCCAATGTCGAGCATGTCGTTAGCACCGGTTCCCTCATTGGGGTCGAGGTACCCGAAATAATCATCCGTAGCATATGAATTGACATAATGTAAAGAGTTAGATGACTGGAAGGTAGGCACATAATTCGTGTTATCGTTTAACCGCACTTTGAAATCGTAGGAAGCATCGCCGAAAAGCAAAAGATAGCGCGGTTTTATTCCAGAATCACCCCGCTCATAAAGTAACTTCATAAAATCCCTGATGGCGGTAATGTCCTGAGCTCCGGAAGAAAACTCGTTGTAAACCTGTTCGGGTGTTACCACAATCGTTTCGAGGTTGGAATAAGACCTGTGAAATTCAGCAAGGCGATTGGCTTGTTCAAGGAAATCGGGATGTGAAACAATGACATATTCTATGTCTGACAAGCCATGAAGATTTTGGTTGGGCACCTTACCTACAGTTTGCACATCATATAGAGTGGTGCCATCAGAAGCTATAAACTCTTTGAGTTCTTCCGTTGGAAGTTTAAAGCTCATTGTGTTACCTGATAATGCAGCCTGCACTTGTTTGATGTTATGCGGGTCGGTTATCTCCCATATGGTTACCCCGGCATTTGCATTGTTCAGCCGGAATTCAGTTACCTTATTGCTCCCAAAGGAAAGCAAATCTCTGAAAGCCATCTGTCCACCGGAGAAAGCGGAGTTGCGCACAACATTCAGCTCGAGATAATCAAGCCAACCTGTTGCGCTGCCTGCCGTTTTATTGTATTTAATGTTAATGTTAACATTGTCGCTGCCCGCTAAAAAGTTCATTTCACCAATTCCATCGCGGGCATACTGGCCTTCAGGATTATCCGGTGTGCCATTGATGGTAAGGATGAGGGGTTCAATACCGGTGATCGTTGCAGCGAATGTGCTCGAAAGGACTGATTTGGCAATAGCCCTGAACCTGAAATGTTGCTGAGCGTCGGTTTTTAGGTTTGGAAAGTTAAAAGCGTAGTTGTAGCTTGTAATCAGATCGAAGATCTCACCATACCATTCCCTCCCTGATTTGATCAGATTGACCTGGTCTAACTCGTGAAACTGATAATCGTTGAAAGTTGTTGAAATGTAATTGTGCGTCTCGGTAGTGGATTGAGCAGGTGTTATCCTCTTCCCGGGGCCTAAATCAGCAGTGACGTAATAATATGAGTAATCTGAATAAACATGCTTTTCATGAAAAAACCTCATTGTTTGGGGGTCAAATTTCCAGACATCCGGCCCGATCCCATAGAACACCAGGTAATCTCCCTGGTTAAAAGATCCGTCGCCACCATCCATCACAGCGATCGAAGTTTCCTGGAGATCGACAAACCGGGAAGTGGAATTTTTCTCTGGTAACATTCCGCCACCATTCCCATAAACACGGATATTGGAAGAGCTCAACCCCGAAACATTCATTCCCATTTCAGCAAGTTGAGCATAAGTAACTTTAAAAAGTCCTGTCTTATCAATTTTGATTTTGAACCAGTTTCCGTTGGCAAGCACCGATTGATCAACAAAACTTGTTTTTGCCATTCCTGTTTCATGAAATCCATTGGATTTCAATATAAGTTCTCCTGAAACCAGTTTTTCAACTTTTCCTGAAACCGGATTGATTCTGAATGGCGAAAAGCCAACAACAGCAAAGGTCTCGCCACGGGATATTGCTAAATCGGCCTGAACAGAAATCTCTTCCTGATGCAAAGGTATCGTGCTGAGCCAGCGCAGTTCTTCGTTGCTTAGCTGAACAAAAACTGGGTTGATCAAACCAACTTCAACAGCCAGGGGCTGCCCCTCCAGGCGAATGCGCTTTTGAAAATAGGGGGTCAGGTGTTCACTATGATCATATTTTGCATCAATAAAACTGAGGTACTTGTAATGGTTAGTTTCTGAAACACGCACTTCAACCGGCTGATTCCATTGAATGGTAATTGGAACCAAAAACTCCTGCCCGGTTACGATGTGCGAATTTAGAAATATTAAAAGGTGAAAAATGAGGATGATCAGGTATTTCATAGTAAATTTATTAGCTTCATAAGTTGAACACCCAAATGATTTTGATTGTTCACTGTTACATTCAACTGATTGGCAGTTCGCATCTTGCAGCTACTCGAATCTTTCAGCATAAAGCAAAACAATGAGTTTAAAAACGGAGTGTTTGTTTGATTATTGCCGGATATTTGACCGGCAATCACTCCTGTAATAATCTCAATATTTTTGGCGTCAGCTGTAATTGTTATTTTGTTCTTGTTTTTTTTAATAAAATAAGCCTAAACTTAATGAGTTAATAGTTAGATCAAAGGTTGCGTCAAAGGTTGCTTTTACATGATAAAAATCAAAGAAATAGGCTTCATACTGGTTATTTTTTTCATCGTTCTGAATGCTGCCCTTTCGCAGGATTTTCCTTATTCCCAGTTTTATGCCAATCCGCTTTATCTTAATCCAGCCCTTGCAGGCACTGAATATTGCCCGAGAATCACCACAAACTACCGCAATCAATGGCCTTCACTACCAGGTACTTTCGTGGCTTATAGTGCTTCTTTCGATCGTTTTTCCGAATTTTTTAACGGCGGGCTTGGGCTCCAGATCAATTACGACAAGCAAGGTGAAGCGGCCATCAATAATTTACTGGTTTCGGGAATGTATGCTTATCGGCTCACAATCAGCCGTAGTGTGGAGGCCAACCTTGCCCTTCAGGCCGGTTATGGTCAACGAAGTGCTGACTGGAATGAATTACTGCTTCCGTCCGGTTTGACCGGTGGCCAGTCGCCGGCTCCGGAAGAGTTTAACGGGAATGTGAACTATGTTGATTTTGGAGGAGGTTTTCTTATGGGAATCGGGGAGAAATATTTTCTTGGTGGCGCTGTCCATCACGTTACCCAGCCCAACATTGGTTTTTTCGAAAATCAGGAGCATATTTTAGGGATGAAAATTACAATACACGCCGGGGCAAACTTTGGACAGGAGGACCGCTACCGGCGATCTTACGGCTCCAGTCTTGAGGTTTCACCTAATATTCTTTACCAGCAACAACATGGCTATAAGCATTTGAATGCAGGTAGCTATTTTTCGCTGTCTCCATTTGTGTTGGGACTTTGGTTTCGCCATGCATTTGAAAACAGTGATGCAGTCATCATTTTATTAGGGTTACAGCAAGATCAGTATCGTTTCGGATATAGTTATGACTATACCGTGTCGCAACTATCGAATGCTGCAGGAGGAGCACATGAAGTTTCGTTTTCGTATATTTTCCCATGCGACAAAAAAAGTAAAAGACCCAGAGCAATAAAGTGTCCGAGTTTTTAGTTAGTACGATGTTTTTTAAAAAACCATTAAGCATGTTCAAAAATCAGCAGTTATTAATCCTTGTTTTGGTATTGTCTGTTGGCATTCTTCTCCCTTCCTGTAAAGGTATTTTCGGGAGCAAAAATAAAGTTTCACCAACAACCGGATGGGAATACAATGACCCACAAAATGGCGGATTTGAAGTTTCCAAATACAACGAGCAGGAAACCGGTCCGGGTTTAGTTTTTATAGAAGGTGGAACATTTGTTATGGGTCAAAGCGATGAGGATGTATTTTATGAATACAATAATCCACCCCGCAGGATCACAGTTCGCTCATTTTACATGGACGAAACCGAAGTGACCAACCTTGATTACCTTGAGTATCTTTACTGGTTGCAACGGGTGTTTGTGAGTTATCCGGAGGTTTACCGCAAAGCACTTCCCGACACATTGGTATGGCGCGAACGGTTAGCCTACAACGAACCTCTTTCAAGTCTTTATCTGCGCCACCCTGCATATCACAACTATCCGGTTGTTGGTGTAAGTTGGGTTCAGGCCAATGATTACTGTACCTGGCGTTCCGACAGGGTTAACGAAATGTTGCTCATCCGTCAGGGCATATTGTCCCAAAATCCCGACCAGCAGGATCAGGATAATTTCAATACAGAAGCTTACCTTACCGGTAACTATGACGGCCTTGTGAATCGTCCACTTCAGGACCTGAGTCCAAGCGGAACCGGTGAACGGCGTGTAAGGCTTGAAGATGGAATTATGCTTCCCAAATACAGGTTGCCAACGGAAGCTGAATGGGAATATGCTGCACTTGGTCTTGTGGCAAGTTACGAAAACATTGCCCAACGGAGAATATACCCATGGGATGGCCGCATGTTAAGAAATACAGATGAGAAGAGCGCTTATGGCGAGTACAGGGATAATTTTAAGCGGGGACGTGGCGATTACATGGGCGTAGCCGGTGCTCTTAACGATGGAGCAGACATTACCGCTCCGGTAGGTACCTTTGCCCCCAATGATTATGGTCTTTATAACATGGCCGGAAACGTAGCCGAGTGGGTATCGGATGTTTACCGCCCACTGAGCCATCAGGACGTGTCGGATTTCAGTCCCTATCGTGGTAATGTATTTACAAAACTGAAAATGGAGGATGGCATTCCTGCAGAAAAGGACAGCCTCGGCCGAATGCGGTATGATACCATCACGGTGAATGATGCCGCTAACCGCACCAACTATCGTCAGGCCGATAACAGGGATTATCTCGACGGTGATCAGATGTCGGTGATTGACAGACAAAAATGGATGTCAAACCCGGAATTGGGTGCAAATGATACTACTGCAAGAATGTATGACTATGGCAGGTCATCACTTATCAATAATAACGCCCGCGTGGTTAAAGGGGGTTCGTGGAGAGATGGCTCATATTATCTGAGCCCTGGTGTCAGAAGGTACCTTGACCAGGAGTCTGCCACCAACTATATTGGATTCAGATGCGCCATGGATAGGGTAGGCGGGCCAATCCCAAGTAAATAACATCGCTCAGCAAAATTTTTTAAACCCGTTGCAATTATGAAATGTGACGGGTTTTTTATTTCCTATTTTTGTCCGGTCAAAAATCAAAGCATCACGCAATGGTATCCGATATCAGCAAGTTG
The DNA here is from genome assembly GCA_014860585.1 of Bacteroidales bacterium. Classification (NCBI taxonomy): domain Bacteria; kingdom Pseudomonadati; phylum Bacteroidota; class Bacteroidia; order Bacteroidales; species Bacteroidales bacterium. The sequence goes on from JACZJL010000028.1 coordinate 22,954, forward strand.
TATGAAATATTTTTAGATCACCCTCATATTTCAACCGACTCAAGAAATGTTTCTCCTGGCAGTATATTCTTTGCTTTAAAAGGTGAACATTTCAATGGAAATATTTATGCGGCCAAAGCGCTTGAAAGCGGCGCCTCCTATGCCGTTATTGATCAAAATGAATTTGCTGCTGACAGCAGATTTATTATCGTGGACGATGTGCTGACTTCACTGCAAATGCTGGCACGTTATCACCGGGATCAACTTGTAATCCCAATCATTGGGATCACGGGATCCAATGGAAAAACAACCACCAAAGAGCTTACAGGAAATGTATTGGCAGGAAAAATGAATGCCTACTGGACAAAAGGAAACCTGAATAACCATATCGGTGTTCCGCTTTCGGTACTTTCGATAAATAGGGATACCGAAATAGCTGTAATTGAGATGGGCGCCAATCACTGTGGTGAAATCGCCTCGCTATGTCAGATAGCTGACCCAAATTTCGGAATCATCACAAACATTGGAAAGGCACACCTTCAAGGCTTCGGAGGATATGAGGGTGTGATCAGGGCAAAATCTGAACTTTATGATCATATCAGGCAACATGGAGGAAAACTATTTGTAAATGAAGATGACCAGTTGCTTTTAAATTTGTCCAAAGGGATCGAAACAATCACCTATGGCATTTGCAATGAAGCCTCTTTACCAGGGGATATTATCAGCGAATTCCCTTTTCTGTCGGTACGAATTGATTTTCACGGGAGCCCGGTTTCAATCAGTTCCCAATTGATTGGCAGTTACAACTTTCACAACATCATGGCGGCGGCTTGCATCGGCAATTATTTTGGCGTTTCACCCAAGAAAATAAAAGATGCCATTGAAGGATACAATCCCGAAAACAATCGCTCGCAATTTATCCGGACTGACCGCAACCACATTGTGATGGATGCTTATAATGCCAATCCATCGAGTATGGAAGCAGCGATTACGCATTTTGCAAAATTCCCGGATGACAGGAAAGTACTGATCCTTGGTGATATGCTTGAATTGGGTGAAGAAAGCCTGCCGGAGCACCGTCGAATTCTTGAACTTGCTCTGCAGTCAGGAGCCGGGCAGGTAATCCTGATCGGGGAAATTTTCAACCAGGTGTGTAACGATGATCGGATCACTACTTTTACCACCAGTGATCAAGCCATCAGCAAGTTAAGTGAACAACCTTTGACTGGAAAAACAATCTTACTAAAAGGCTCCCGGGGAATCCGGCTGGAGAAATTGCTCGCCATTCTGTAAGTGATTTGGAAATTAATTGAAAATTCGGAGTATGAGAAAATACAGGGTCATCGGCCTGATGTCAGGTACTTCGCTGGATGGAGTGGATCTGGCTTTCTGTGAATTCACCTTTGCTACCGGTAAATGGAAGTTCACGATCCCAGTTGCAGTAACTTATTCTTATCCTGAAGAATGGAAACAAAAGCTTGCATTAGCACACGGTTTAACGGCTGAGGGATTGGCCAGGCTAAATGTTGATTATGGAAAATTCCTTGGGAAATTGTTAAACCAATTCATAAAGCAACATCATCTCTCGCCTGACCTCATCGCTTCACATGGCCACACTGTTTTTCACCGGCCAGAAACCGGTTTTACACTTCAAATTGGCAGCGGACCTGAAATTGCGGCACAAACCGGCATTACAACCGTTTGTGATTTCCGGTCTCAGGATGTGGCATTGGGCGGACAGGGAGCCCCATTGGTTCCGCTTGGAGATAAACTGCTCTTTGGTGAATATGACTTTTGCCTGAACCTCGGCGGGTTTTCCAACATTTCATTTGATGAAAATGGATTGAGAAAGGCCTATGATATTTGCCCGGTAAACATTATCCTGAACAGGTTGGCGCAGTCATTAGGCCACGAGTTTGACACAGATGGGAAACTGGCCGCTTCCGGAACCATCCATCTGGGATTGCTCGAAGCACTGAATAATCTGGATTTTTACGTTCAGCCGGCGCCAAAATCATTGGGAAGAGAATGGGTGGAAATGGTTTTTGTTCCTGTTTTAGACCCATTTGAATTAGCTGTTCATGATCAGCTAAGAACTGTTTCAGAGCATATTGCAGTACAAATCTCCCGTCAAACACAACGTAAGCCCGATGGGAAGTTGTTTGTAACCGGCGGAGGGGCAAAAAATGTATTCCTCATGAATAGAATCAAGGCATTGACAGGTCATCAGATTATCGTCCCAAATGAAAAAATCATTGATTTTAAAGAGGCATTGATCTTTGCTTTTCTTGGGTTACTGCGTTACAAAAGTAAGTTCAATTGCCTTGCTTCGGTTACTGGCGCTGCCCGTGACCACTCCTCCGGCGCAATTTATTCCGGTTAGCCTAAACCTTTAAAACAATCATCAATGAAGCCACTGCTTTCTTTACGTTTAGCCATTTTCATTCTTTTGACAATTAACTTATCAGCCTTTGCCCAGAAACCTGGTGAAACCAATCCTCCCGGGTTGAAGCACTGGATGACAGGGGAAGAGTTGTCTCGTAAAAATGAAATCGGAAAAGGATTTGTGGCATCTGACGAACCCACCCAGCCCATCCAGGCACTCAGCGAATTTGGCCGTAAAAAGGGAGTGCTGATCAGATACCCGTTCGGGATTTCTTACGCGCTCATCAAAGAAATGTCGATGGAAGCTATTGTTTACACCATCGTCAGTAACCAGACGCAGGAAAATACAGTTCGCACCGCTTACACCCAAAATGGGGTCAACCTGTCCAATTGCGAATTCATCCATGCACCTACAAATAGCTATTGGACCCGGGATTACGGGCCATTTTTTATCGCAACTGGAAATGAAAAGATATCCATCGTAGATTTCCCCTATAACCGCCCCCGTCCCTATGATGATGCCATTCCGGCCCAGATGGCAAATTACCTGGGATTGGACCTTTACAATATGAACGTCATTCACACTGGGGGGAACTATATGACTGATGGTATGGGTGTTGCCGCTTCAACTGACCTTGTATTGACCGAAAACCCGACACTGACGCAGGCGCAAATCAATCAGAGAATGAACGAATATTTGGGCATAACCACCTATTATGTAGTTCCCGACCCCAACAATACTTACATTGACCATATTGACTGCTGGGCAAAGTTTCTTGATGTGGATAAGATCCTGATCCAGCAGGTGCCGCCCACACATCCTCAATATAGTGCCATCGAAGCTGCTGCTGCTTACTGGAGCCAGCAAACTTCTTCCTATGGAACTCCTTATCAGATTTTCAGGGTGAACACGCCGAACAATGAGCCTTACACCAATTCCTTAATCCTGAATAAAAAAGTGCTTGTCCCGATAAAGAATACATCAAATGATGCTCCTGCCCTGGCTGTCTATCAGCAGGCGATGCCGGGTTATACTGTTCTTGGTTTTACCGGAAGTTGGGAGTCCACCGATGCCCTGCACTGCCGCGCCAAAGAGGTGCCTGACCCGGGGATGTTGCAAATCCGTCACAAACCGCTACATGGCAGTCAGCTCGAAAGAAACCAACATACCCTGACTGCTGAAATTGTTCCTTACAGCGGCCAGTCTCTCAAAGCTGATTCCCTGTTCATCAATTACAGCTATGATGGAAGTCAGTACAACCAAGCGGTGCTTAACAGTTCGGGAAATTTCACTTTTACCGGCCAGATTCCCTTCGCCCCGGCCGGATCTGAGGTAAAATATTTTCTCTCAGCAGCAGACAATTCAGGACGACGTGAAAATCATCCGTTTATCGGGCAGCCTGACCCGCACCATTTTCAAATCATTGAAACCCTGAAGCAGCAACTGCCTCTCCACCAAAACTGGACAGCCATCTCTACACATCTTCTTCCTTATGATGATCTTGAATTCATTTTTGCACCGGTGCTCGATGAGTTGATTTTTGTCCAAAACGGCAGTGAAATCTGGTGGCCTGAAATGGGAATCAATACGATTACAGGTTGGGATGAGAAGGATTGCCTGGTAGTGAAATTGGCGCAACCCGGCCAAATAGAAGTGCTTGCATTGGAAGAAGCAGGAAAAAGTTTTGCTCTTTCTCAGGGATGGAATGTGATGCCCGTTCTTTCGACGGATGAAGTAAACATTGAGCAACTTTTTTTAACTAACATAAATAAAGTAATTGTGGTTAAAGAATTGGCCGGTTACGGTGTGTTCTGGCCCGAAAAGCAGATCAATACCATCGGTACCCTGATTCCAGGTAAGGTTTACCAGGTAAAGGTTACAGAAGGAATTGAAGTAACGTTTCCGGAATGATTATCCTGTTCACCAATTTCGGAATGCTGTTAAACAAAATCCTTAAGTTGCTGTTTATATGCTGGTTTAGGAATTGAAAACTTTTAAAAATTAAATATTATGGCTTGGTATTTTGCACTGCTGATTGTGATCGGCGCTTTCTTTTTCATGGAGTTTACCGCATGGTTCACACACAAATATGTGATGCATGGTTTTCTTTGGGTTCTTCACCGCGATCACCATGAGCGCGACGGCCGTAAATACGAGTGGAATGATGTGTTTGCGCTAATGTTTGCCGTGCCCAGCGTTCTGCTGATTTATTTTGGTTATGCCAATTTTGATTATCGCTTCTGGATAGGTGTCGGCATTTTCGTTTATGGTTTGGCTTACTTTCTTTTTCATGATGTGTATGTGCATCAGCGGGTGAAGATGCTGAAAGGTCTTAGAAACCGTTACCTCGATGCTACTGTGAAAGCCCACCTTGATCATCATGGCCCAATGTTTTATGGAAATTATGGATTTCTCGTTGCCCCATTCAAGTATTACATTGAAGTGTTTTCCAATAAGAGCAAAGAAGAGAAATAACAATTCTGATGGAGCCTGTTACAATATTTTGGTTCCGGCGCGATCTGCGGACAGAAGACAATACCGGACTTTATCACGCATTAAAAGAGAGGGGAAATGTGCTTCCCCTTTTTATTTTCGATACGGATATTCTGGATAAATTATCAGATAAATCGGATAAACGGGTATCATTCATCTGGGATCATCTGGTGAAAATCAAGTCCGAATTTGAGAAACATGGCTCAACGCTGCTGATCAAATACGGAAAACCGATAGCGATTTTCGAAAAGCTGATTGAGGAGTTTAATGTAGCTGCCGTTTACACCAACCACGATTATGAGCCTTACGCCAGAGAGCGTGATCGTGAGGTGGGCATTTTTCTGAATTCAAAATCCATTGGTTTCAAGACTTTCAAAGACCAGGTGATTTTTGAGAAAAATGAAGTGGTAAAGGAGGATGGCCTTCCCTATACAGTTTTCACTCCTTACATGAAGCGCTGGAGGTCGGTTTTTTCGGAGAAAGAAATTGAACAAAAGCCTTCGGAAAAACTGCTCGACCGCTGTTTTAAAATGAACCCGGATGTATTTGATCTGAACCTAACCGGATTTAGCCACAGCAAAGGCGTTTACCCTTCTTTGGCCATTAACCCGACGATCATTCAAAACTATGACAAAACCAGGGATATTCCATCAATTGCCGGAACTTCGCGATTGAGTGTTCACCTGCGATTTGGCACAATCAGCATTCGACAATTGGTGAAGGAAGCGATGGAACTCAACGCAATTTTCCTCAACGAGTTGATCTGGCGCGAGTTTTACATGATGATCCTCTGGCATTTCCCGCGGGTAGTTGATCATGCCTTCAAACCTCATTACGATAATTTAAGGTGGATCAATGATGAAAATCAATTTAAAGCCTGGTGCGAAGGTAAAACCGGATACCCTATTGTAGATGCCGGAATGCGGCAACTTAACGAGTCGGGCTACATGCACAACCGCGTACGGATGATCACGGCGAGTTTCCTCACCAAACACCTGTTAACGGACTGGCGCTGGGGCGAAGCTTATTTCGCTGAAAAGCTGTTCGATTTTGAATTGTCATCGAACAATGGCGGGTGGCAGTGGGCGGCCGGCAGCGGCTGCGATGCGGCGCCCTATTTCAGGGTGTTCAACCCGGAACTGCAAACCCAAAAATTCGACCCCGAAATGAAATACATCAAACAGTGGGTCGCTGAATTTGGAACTTCAAATTACCCCAAACCAATTGTAGATCATAAATTTGCAAGAGACCGCATACTGAAGGAGTACAAGAGGGCGCTGGCTGAATGAGAAGAAAAATAAAATATTCAAAAAGCAAATCTCAAATAAATCCCAAGTTTAAAATTCAAAAATGACAAATAAAGGTCACATAAAAAACAAGCTCCTCAAGTCTAAACTCCTCGTCTATTTATTGATTTGGGGGTTGGTTTTGTTGCTTGGCGCCTGGACTTTTAATAAATACACAAATTCAAAAAAAATGAGCATAAAAGTTGGTTCAAAAATTCCGGAGTTTTCCCTGCCTGACCAGGATGGAAACCTGGTAAATATCATGGATTTTGTAGGAAAAAATAATTTGGTGATTTACTTTTACCCGAAAGACGACACCCCTGGCTGTACGGCAGAGGCCTGTAGTTTCCGCGATCAGTTTGCGGTATTCAGAGATTCCGGCGCGGAGGTCTTCGGGATCAGTTCGGACAATGTAGCAAAACACAAAGCATTTGCTGAGAAACACCGTCTCCCTTTCCGACTCCTGAGTGATGTGAACAAGCGCGTCAGGAAGCTCTTCGGTGTCCCCTCCGATTTGCTTGGACTGCTCCCTGGAAGGGTGACCTATATTGTAGATAAATCGGGAACCGTGAGCCACATCTTCAACTCACAGTTTAATGCTGAAAAGCATGTGAGCGAAGCGCTGGAAGTATTGAAAAACCTGGATTAAAGAAAATATCATGAAAATTATTTTAATAGGCGCCACCGGATTTATCGGTCAACAACTGGTTAAAAACCTGTCATCGAAAAAGCATCATCTCACCATTGTTTCAAGAAACAAAGCGAAAGCGGAGAAAATTTTTCTGAACCACAGTGATTTTGCCGGATGGGATGGCAGAGACCCAAAAGCACTTACTGACATCATCAATTGTTCCGATGCCGTGATTAATCTTGCGGGCGAAAGTATTGCCGGCGGACGCTGGACGGATAAACGAAAGCAACAAATCCTCAGCAGCCGCATTCAGTCCACAAAAGCTGTGGTTAATGCCATAAACGAAGCAGACAAGAAACCCAAAGTGCTGATTCAGGCCAGTGCTGTAGGTTATTATGGCGCAGATAACATCAGGACGTTTGACGAAAATTCCAGCGCAGGCAAAGGTTTTCTGGCGGATGTAACTGTTCAATGGGAGCAGGCAGCTAAAGAGTTGGATAAAAGTGTCAGGGTGGTGTTTTTGCGAACGGGGGTTGTCTTAGACTATAATGGAGGTGCGCTTCCGAAAATGGCTATGCCTTTTAAACTTGGGATTGGAGGTCATATCGGGTTGGGCAAGCAATGGTTTTCCTGGATTCACATCGACGATGAAGTGCGCGCCATCGAATTTCTGCTCGAAAACGAAAATGCATTCGGTCCATTTAACCTCACTGCTCCTGAGCCGGTTACGATGAAAGAATTTTCAAAAACGCTCGGGAAAGCCCTGAAGCGCCCATCCTGGTTGCATGTTCCGTCATTCGCCATCAAACTCCTGATGGGAAAGATGGGTGAAGAGATGCTCCTGAGCGGACAACGAGTGGTTCCAAAAAAATTGATGGAATTGGGTTTTACCTTTCGTTACACCATAGTTTTTGATGCGTTGAAGTCAATTTTTAGCCCGGGTTAATCCACACATAAGAAACGGGATAATGACCGGTGTGCTGGCCACTCAATAGAAACCGGGTTAATAATTTGGATTTCAGTTTACGGCTATTCATCAAACAGCTCAAACTTGATCCCCTGGGCAAGCGGCAACTCCTTACCAAAGTTGATGGTGTTGGTTTGCCGGCGCATGTAAGCTTTCCAGCTATCTGAGCCGGATTCACGGCCGCCGCCGGTATCTTTTTCACCTCCGAATGCTCCGCCGATTTCAGCGCCATTGGTGGCAATATTCACATTGGCGATGCCACAGTCAGAACCTGCATGAGAAAGGAAAAACTCTGTTTCGTGGATATTTTTGCTGAAGATGGCTGACGATAGTCCTTGCGGTACATTATTATGCAACTCAATGGCCTGCTCGATGGTTTTGTATTTGATAAGGTAGAGCAAAGGAGCGAACGTTTCTTCCTGCACGATTTCCCAGTGATTTTCCACTTCGGCAATTGCCGGTTTCACATAGCAGCCGGACTCGAAGCCCGCTTCATTTAAAATCTCACCGCCATAAATAATTTTCCCGCCAGATTTAACAACTTCCTTCTGGGCTTTAGTAAAAGCTTCCACTGCGGCTGTGTCAACTAACGGGCCAACATGGGTTTTTGGATCAAGTGCATGACCAATGTGTAATTGCTTGTATGCTTTAATCAGTTTTTCTTTGAAATGATCATACACCATTTCATGAATAATCAGCCGGCGGGTGGAAGTGCAGCGCTGGCCGGCAGTGGCAGTTGCACCGAACATGCTTGCCCGCAGCGCCATGTTAAGGTTGGCATATTGTGAGATGATAATGGCGTTGTTTCCGCCAAGTTCCAAAATGGTTTTACCAAGCCGCGATCCGACGATTTCATTCACCCTGCGACCAACTCTTGTGGAACCGGTAACCGAAATCAGTGGGATACGGCGGTCGGCCAGAAAATCGTCGCCAACATACTTTGAACTGGCGGCTACCAGGCTAAGTACTCCTTCAGGGATATTATTTTCGCGAAGCACTTTCTGAATAATGTTGTGCGTGGCAATGGCGCTGAGCATCACTTTTGACGAAGGCTTCCAGATTACCACATCGCCGGCAATCAGCGCGATCATTGCGTTCCATGCCCAAACGGCAACCGGAAAGTTAAATGCTGAAATCACCCCGACAATTCCTAACGGATGATATTGCTCATACATCCGGTGCATCTCGCGTTCGGAATGCATGGTAAATCCATACAGCTGTCTTGACTGACCAACGGCAAAATCAGCAATGTCAATCATTTCCTGTACTTCTCCAAGGCCTTCCTGGAAAACTTTTCCCATTTCATGAGAAACCAGTTTGCCGAGCGGCTCTTTATATTTCCGCAGTTCATTCCCAATCTGACGAACGATCTCACCACGTTTTGGCGCCGGTACAAGACGCCACGCCTTAAACGCCTCCTGCGCTTTGGTTACAATGTTTTCGTAATCATCCCAGGTCGCTTGCTTTACCTTTGCAATCAACTTTCCGTCATTTGGAGAATAAGATTCTATGATATCTCCGTAGGTTTCAATCCAATGGAGGCCGGTGTGCGCGCCATTATTCACCGGTTGAATTCCTAACTCCGTGAGCATTTGTGTAATGTTGTAATGATCCATTTTTACTGTTTATATTAATAATTTATCGAAATAATAGCGATTTGAATCGGCAATGTTCCAATCTTCGTTGCGCCCGTATGGACTATCCATCGGCATTAAAATCAGCAAATCTCAAATCGTATTTGTGCTTATTTGAAATGAACTATTTCATTGAGTGTAGTCCAATTGTGTTGCCTTCTGTGTCCATACAAATGGTACAAAATCCGTACTCACCAATAGGAAATTTTTGCTGCAATACCCGTCCTCCCGCACTTACAACTCTTGATGATTCTGTTGCACAATCTTCACAAGTAAAATACACCAATGTTCCACCAGCCCCGGGTTTCATTTCGCCGGTTTTGCACAATGCCCCGCTGATGTTGGCTTCGCCTTCAGCCCATGGAAAGCTGAGCATCTCTAGATCACCTGATTCTCCGGGTGTTTGCATCGGAATCATTTTAATTTGTAAAACAGTTTCGTAAAACTTCTGAGCCCTGCTCATATCTTCTACATAAATTTCTACCCAGGTAAATGGATTCTTTGATTGCAGTGTCATATTTGTCTTTTTTCAAGTTTTAATTCGTTACTTCATTTGGTTTAAAAGAAACACATAATCCTGGTATAACAATCCATAGCCGGAAATGATGAATAGCCAGGTCATTTTTTTTCAACCAACACAAAAACTTCATTTTACCTTCCCAATAACTAATGCCCACCAATGCCGCGAAGCAAATACCCACCAATGCCTACTAATGTCCATCAATGCCGCGAAGCAAATGCCCATCAATGCCAACGAATGCCCACCAATGCCGCGAAGCAAATGCCCATCAATCCCGCGAAGCAAATGCCTACTAATGCCAACGAATTCCCACAACCCTCTACCTCACCGTCAATTCACTCAGTGGGTCTGTCTTTAAATCCGGGTTAATAAGGTAAAAAACTGACTTCTCGGTAATGTCCATCTGTATGACTTGCAAGGTAATGAGATCCACAAGTACCTTTTCGGCCACCTGGTGAGAAATGCCGGCAATTTTACGAAACTTCGACAGGGTTATATTTCCATTCTTATCCAAGTACTCAAGTAGGATCTTTTCTTTATCAGTGTAACGGATGGTGATTCCTTTTTTCCGGTTTTGAAGCTGCCAAACCTTTAATAATACGGTGTTTGCCAGTAGGTTTTGGTCGTACACCCTGATGTAGATCATCCATTTTCCCTCCTTATCCGGAGCTGAGCAGGGGCCGTTGTCACTTTTGGGGATGTCAATTTCAAGGATGGTTTTTCCGTCAACGTTCCACTCGCGCGTGGCAAACTCAACCGGAGGGCGGCAATACATCTGTGCGGCAGCCTCCACCATATAGAACTCTTCTTCGGATCTCACCCCGGCAATGGCGCCATTATCCTTCACCCCAACCAGTAGTTTTCCCCCATCAGTATTTGAAAATGCAGCCAGTGTGCGGGCTATCTTCTTCGAGTCCGAAATCTCGAACTTAAAGTCAAGCCGCTGATGCTCACCTTGTGCAATAAGTTTTTTGATGTAGGAACTCATGGCTGAAAATTTTACAGATAAACGCAGCGCAGCGGCGATAATTACACAAACCGGAAACCAGAAACGGATCAATAATTTATGCTTAGCGATAACACTTCAACCTTCAAATCATCAACAAAAAATTGCTCTTCATTGTCGTTGTTGTGAAAATATACCCGCAGATGATCTGGCCGTGGAATCGTATCAGGAACTTGTATGGCCACTTCCATGTATGACCATTTGTTTTTCCGGCTAAATTCTTTTGCAAAAAAAGGTTGATAAAATGCCTGTTCTCCCCCGGCGCCAAGTTCGATAACCAGCACTCCGGATGATTCTTTTTTATCCGAATAAATCCATGACCCCACCCTGACGCGGTTGTATTCGGTGGTAAGGTACGATTCAATATTTTCATTCAATCCAATACTGTAAACGCTTGAAATGCCGGTTTGGGAAGATTGTTTCCCTTTGTAAGCCTCTTTATCAGTCACCGAGCCGTAATTGAGCCAGCCGTAATCCTCCTCAAAATCGTTGAAAAATACTTTTCGGGAAGTGATGTAGCCTTCGGGATAATACACCATTGGTTTGGGTTTAAGACGAAAGAAAACATCTTTGTAAATGTCGAATGTTAGGGCGCTGGGAGGAAAAACGTAAGTATAGTGCTGGTAAAACTGCAGGCTGTTGAGGGCAATCAGAAAAACCGAAAGCCCGATAACCGCTTTTTGTAGCAGTTTATTTTTTTTGACTAAAAGCCAGGAATATCCCAGAAGCAACGCAATTATCGGGTAGGTGTCGATGAAGGTGCGCTGGCCGAAATTGGATGTGTAAGTCCAGACCCACCAGCTGGATGCCACATAAATAAAAATTACGAGGAAAGCCGTGAACCAGTAAAACCGGAATCGCTGGTTGCGGTATAGCCAAACCAATCCTGTTAATGACAGCAACGCCAGTGGTGTGTAAATGAACCAGCCCCTGTTGAAACTGAACAGGATATTGAAAAAATTAGGTTCAAAAAAGTTAAACCCTTCTTCGCCGTAAGACCACACAACCAGGTACCCCGAATGTAAATACCAGATCGCCATGGTGATCAAGGGGAAAACGGAGACTGCCAGAGTAACTGAAACCAATTCCTTTGGGTTGGTAAATATTTTTTGAAACAGAACCTTTAACTGAGCAAACGAACCGGCAATAAATGGAACCAATAAAATGACAAGCCCGTTTGTTGGCCGGGTGGAAACTATAAGTCCGTAAGTGAGGGCGGCCAGTACGATGGATCGTGACCGGAAAGTATCGAGATAATTTTTCAAATAAGAAAAGAATACAGCCAGCAGGAAGAAATTGTACACATGGGTCATCATCCCTTCTTTCAGTGTGTAATAAATGATGTTGGTAGCAAATGCAACAAGAACAAGAATGACAGCGGCAACGGTTTCATCAAAATCGAAGGCATGCAGCAGTTTTCGTATGAAGCGTAGCCCAAGCCAGAAATAGAAAAGTGCCGCAAAGCCCATCATATACTGGTAAATGAGCGAGTAGCCGTCTGCCGGCAAACCGAAAATGATGGCCAGCAAGTGGGCGATCAGGAAAAAAGGAAGCAGCAGAAAAGCCAGTCCGGGAAAACCTTTGTTCACGGTTTCTCCTTTGTATTTGTAACGGAACTCTTTGAAAATAGAAGGGTGGTCGGGATAGTACTTCGCCTCGTAATCCTCAACAAAACTGTAGCTCAGGTCGTGGTAAATGAATGCAGTTGTAATGAAAGCATAATAAGCTTTTCCATCGCTGATAATCACCCTGTCGTTTGGATGGTGGGGATTTTTTACTGTAAAAAACAAAATGACATAAATGAAAAGGATAATCTCAGGTGCGTATCTCACTAATCCACCCGCAGGTCCGCCGGTTCCGGAACTACTTTTTAATACTGGTATGAAGGTTTGCTTATTCAAAATCGTCGTAGAGTAAGTATTTTTTTCTGATCTTTTTAAACTCGTTTAACTTCGGTTGCCAACTCTCCCTGATCTCCTGTTCATTTAATCCCTGTTCGATTTGCTTTTTCAATTCAGCAGTTCCAGCCAGTTTTTCGAAGAAGTTGTTGAAAAATGTTGTTTTATCGGCCAGTTGGGAATGAAAATCAATCAGCCACGAAAGGTTGAGATGTGCAGGATGTTCGTTCATTTTTTCAGCGTATCCGATCAGGTCATAACCGATGCATTTAGTCTCCATTAGTGGAGGTTTGGTTGCTCCGGGCATTGGACGGGGAGTAAAGACATAACTTCCCAACGTATATTGCGGGTGGCCTATGACCTGAAATGGAAGATCCGTTCCGCGCCCGACACTAACAACGGTTCCTTCGAAAAGGCAGAGTGAAGGATACAGGTAAACAGCGTATTTATTGGGAAGGTTT
>JACZJL010000029.1 GCA_014860585.1 Bacteroidales bacterium
AAAAATGTTGTTTCCATTTTCATCAGTATCATTCTTTTAGTCTGGATATTTGTTTCGGTAGCAAAGTCTTACAAAACAAGAGGCAACAAATCTCCAAAAGGGATGCAGTCTGTTCTTGAACCTGTCATTCTTTTTATCCGCGATAACATTGCCAAACCTTCGATTGGCGAAAAGAAATATGGTTATTTCATGCCCTTTTTACTCACGATATTTTTCTTTATTTTTTTGAATAACCTATTGGGTTTAGTTCCATTTTTCCCTGGAGGAGCAAATGTAACCGGAAACATTTCAGTAACACTTGTGCTTGCTCTGTTTACTTTTGTTGCAGTGGTGGTTACAGCAAATAAAAATTTCTGGATACACATTTTCAACACTCCCGGTGTCCCCTGGATGCTGAAGTTACCTGTTCCATTAATGCCGGTAATCGAACTTGTGGGACTCGTCATCAAGCCCTTCGTTTTGATGATTCGTCTTTTTGCCAATATAACTGCCGGGCACATCATCATGTTGGCATTTCTCAGTTTAATTTTCATTTTCGGTGACAGGGGAGCTATTTTAGGCTATGCGATTTCGCCAGTTTCTATTGGCTTTGCCATTTTTGTGACCTTTATTGAATTGTTGGTAGCTTTTATACAGGCTTATGTTTTTACATTGCTCTCTGCACTGTACTTTGGGATGGCAGTTGAGGAGGCACATCATTAAAAGAATTTTATTACAAATTAATTCATACTAATCATTAAATTAATCACTTAAATCATGGAATTGTTATCAATTTTATTGCAAGCGGGAGTAGATATGACAATCATGGGTAAAGCCATCGCCGGCCTTGCCGCAGCTATTGCCGCAGCAGGAGCGGGTTTTAGTATTGGGAAAATAGGGGTTTCAGCAATCGAATCCATTGCCCGTCAACCGGAAGTTGCCGGTGATGTCAGGTCAAATATGATCGTATCAGCAGCGCTTATCGAAGGTCTTGCCTTCTTCGCTATCGTGGTTTGCTTGCTGATCGTGTTTTTATAGTCGGTTTTACCTTAAAGGTTTTTTAGCTAAGCCTGTTCACTTTTCAGGACTAAAATCCCGGAAAAGTGATTATTTAACAGCTAGGACCGCATTTTGCTGCTTAAGTATTAACACTGAGCAGGTATAAATTTTATGTTACTAATGTTTAATCGATAAACTATGGAATTGGTCAGTCCCGGATTAGGATTGGTATTTTGGATGACATTTGCCTTTGGAGCCGTATTATGGATCCTGGCAAAGTTTGCCTGGAAACCTATTATGAAATCCATACAGGAGCGCGAAGACTCTATAGATCATGCTTTGCAGCAGGCTGAGTTTGCACGCGAGGAGATGAAAAACCTGAAAACAAACAACGAGCAACTGATGCATGAGGCCAAAATCGAGCGGGATAACATCATCAAAGAAACAATCCGGTTTAAAGAAAAACTGATTGTGGAGGCAAAAGAGAGGGCTTCTGCAGAGGCTGATCTCATCATCCAGCAAACCAGGGAAAAGCTGGAGTTTGAAAAGAAAGCCGCAATGGTTGACCTGAAAAACCAGATTGGACAGTTATCGCTTGAAATCGCTGAAAAGCTTTTAAATCGTGAACTGAGCGACAAAAAAGCTCAAAAAGAATACACAGAACAATTAATTAAGGAAGTAAAGCTGAATTAATAAAACCTTTCAAGGACGATGGATATAACGATCATTTCAAAACGCTATGCATCCGCTTTTTTCAGTCTCGCTCAGGAGCAGGGGCTTATTGAGCCGGCCTACCAGGATATGTTGCTTGTTTCTGAAGTGATCAGTGAAAACAAGCACCTTGGCGATCTTTTGAAAAGTCCTGTCATTCCTACCCCAAAGAAGGTAAAAATAATAAAAACCCTTTTTGGAAACAAACTTCAAAAACTATCCATCCGGTTCCTTGAATTGGTTTTGAAAAAAGACAGGGCTATACTCATCCGGTTGATTGCCGATAGCTATATAGAGCTTTACAAGGATTTCAATAATATCGTTACAATCAAATTGGTTACTGCTTCAATGATTGATGAAGAAACCCGCAAGGAACTGCTTGAGCAGCTCACATCAGCCTCCAACAAAACCGTTGATTTGGTGGAAGAGATTAATCCCAGCCTGATTGGCGGGTTCGTGTTGAAATTAAAAGACAGCAAGTATGACGCCAGTCTGAGGCGAAAAATTGAACTCCTGGGGAAAGATTTTGAGAAAAATCCTTACGTCAAGGAGTATTAAGGAAATTGTAAAAAGTTAATTAAAGAAGAATTATGGCACAGATAAAACCGGCGGAAGTAACCGAAATCCTGCGGCAGGAACTAGCAGGCTTCAAGACAGCAACAGAACTTGAGGAGATTGGAACGGTACTTCAAATCGGCGACGGTATCGCACGAATTTTTGGTCTTACCAATGTTGAATCGGGCGAGTTGGTGAAATTTGATAAAGGCGACCTGATGGGCATTGTACTAAACCTTGAACAGGATAATGTCGGGATAGTCTTGCTGGGTGATACCCACGACATCAAAGAAGGCGACATTGTGAAGCGTACCCGGCGCATTGCCTCGATCAACGTAGGCTACGGAATGTTAGGCAGGGTAGTAAATACACTGGGTAAACCGATTGACGGAAAAGGGGAGATCAAAGGCGAAATATGGGAAATGCCCCTCGAGCGGAAAGCACCAGGCGTTATCTTCAGGCAACCTGTAAATGAGCCCCTTCAAACCGGTATCAAAGCCATCGACGCTATGATCCCGATTGGTCGCGGACAGCGCGAGTTGATCATCGGGGACAGGCAGACAGGGAAAACGGCCATTGCACTCGACACCATCATCAATCAACGTGAATTTTACGACAAGGGGAAACCGGTTTATTGCATTTACGTGGCTACCGGTCAGAAAGGCTCAACCGTTGCCAACATCGTAAAAACGCTTGAGGAAAATGGCGCATTACCTTATACCATCATCGTAGTTGCCACAGCCTCTGACCCTGCTGCCATGCAGTTTTATGCTCCGTTTGCCGGCGCTGCAATTGGTGAATTTTTCAGGGATACCGGTAATCCTGCTTTGGTAGTTTTTGATGACCTTTCGAAGCAGGCCGTTTCTTATCGTGAAGTTTCGCTCCTTCTGCGACGTCCTCCGGGGCGGGAAGCCTATCCTGGTGATGTGTTCTATTTACACTCCCGTTTGCTCGAACGCGCAGCAAAAATCATCGAATCCAATGAGATTGCCCGCCAGATGAACGATCTTCCGGAAAGCCTGAAGCCTATTGTGAAAGGCGGTGGTTCACTTACAGCCCTCCCTATCATTGAAACACAGGCTGGCGACGTTTCGGCTTATATTCCGACAAACGTCATCTCAATTACGGATGGCCAGATATTCCTCGAATCAAATCTGTTTAATGCCGGGATCAAACCAGCCATTAACGTAGGGATTTCTGTTTCGCGTGTAGGTGGCAATGCGCAAATCAAATCCATGAAAAAAGTGTCGGGAACACTGAAAATCGACCAGGCTCAGTTTCGCGAGTTGGAGGCTTTTGCAAAGTTTAGCTCCGACCTCGATGCATCCACCATGTCGGTGCTTGAAAAAGGCCGGCGGAATGTGGAAATCCTGAAACAGGACCAATACTCACCAATGAAGGTCGAAGAGCAGATAGCAATTATTTATTGCGGAACAAAAGGTTTATTGAGAGAGTTGCCTGTTACAGAAGTAAAAGTATTCCAGGAAGATTACCTGAATATCCTCAAAATGCAACATGCAGATTTGCTTACTAACTTACGGGAAGGAAAATTACTGCCGGAGGATGAGAAAATAATAAAAACCGTTGCTGCAGAAACAATTACTAAAATTACCAGTAAAAAAACAGCAAAATAACCAGCACGTATGCCAAACCTGAAAGAAGTCAGAACACGAATCGACTCGGTGAAATCGACCGAGCAGATTACCAGTGCCATGAAAATGGTTTCTGCTTCTAAATTGCGTAAAGCCCAGACCGCCATCCAGGATCTGCGCCCCTATTCGGAAAAGATGGAAACCTTGATGCACAGGGTATTTCATCCCGGTGAAAAACCAGTAATTACTGCGTTGAACGAACAACGTTCTGCTGAAAAAATTCTTATTGTTGCCATTGCCTCAAACCGGGGACTTTGCGGCCCTTTTAACACGAATATTGGTAAGGTTGTTATGCAAAGGATAACTGATAAATACCAAAGCCAATATGAGCAGGGTAACGTGGAGATATTTACTGTGGGTAAAAAACTCTATGAGTACCTAAACATTCGAAAAATAAAGGTAGCAAGACGTAACGATGATTTGGTTGATAAGCTGAGCCCTGAAATCATCAAACCGGTGGTCAGTGAATTGATGACCTCATTTGAAGCCAAAAAATATGACCGGATCGAACTGATTTACCATCACTTTAAAAATGCAGCCGTACATTTGCAACATGTGGATCAGTTTCTCCCATTCGAAAATCCCTACGAACACTTAAAGCTAAAACCAAGAGATGACTTTGAATATATTTACGAGCCCTCTCTTGAGCAGGTATTGGAAACATTAATCCCGAAATGGCTTAACCTGAAGTTTTACGAAACCCTTGCTGATTCGGCTGCTTCGGAACATGGCGCCCGCATGATTGCCATGCACAAAGCCACTGATAATGCCAAAGAGCTGCTCAAAAACCTCAAACTTTCCTATAACAAAGCGCGCCAAACAGCCATCACCAACGAGATAATTGAAATTATTGGCGGAGCGGAGTCGTTTAAGGGATAAAAGTTAGCAATTTAAATCTCCGGCATTCATTCCATTCTGTTTCACATCGTTTTCTCAGAGGCAAAAATATTGAGTAATTTTGCCGCTCAAACGTATTTTACCAGGATATGACTAACAATTCAGTTGATATTTTAAATGAACAATTTAAAAGTGCTTCGGCAAATGAAGTGCTGGATTATTTTATTAAAAACTACAAAGGCAGGATCGCTTTAGCTTCAAGCATGGGCGCAGAGGATCAGGTGCTCACCGAAATGATTGCTAAAATTAATCCGCTAACAAGAATTTTTACACTCGACACTGGAAGAGTCTTCCCTGAAACCTACGATTTGATCGAAAAAACGAACGCCCGCTATAAAATCAATATCGAAGTTTTCTTCCCGGAAAGAGATCAGGTAGAGAAAATGGTTGGCGAAAAAGGGATCAACCTTTTTTACGAAAGCATCGAAAACCGGAGGGAATGCTGCAATGTACGCAAGATTGTTCCTCTGAAACGAGCATTGCAAGGCCTTGATGTATGGATTAGCGGGCTGAGGCGGTCACAGTCGGTCACACGTACTGAAATCCAGACGGTGGAGTGGGATGAAGGCAACCACCTGATCAAAATTAATCCATTGATCAATTGGAAAGAAGAAGAAGTGTGGGCTTATATCAAAGAAAAAAATATTCCTTACAACACACTACATGACAGGGGATTTGCTAGCATTGGCTGCCAGCCCTGCACGCGGGCTGTCAACCCCGGTGAGGACGTGCGTGCGGGGCGCTGGTGGTGGGAAAATCCCGACCATAGAGAGTGCGGTTTACATGTGAAACAGAACAAGGTTTGATTTTATATCTAATTATAAATTATGGATTTAAGTATCTTTCAGGCTGACTCATGGGTATTTGTATGGATCATTTTGCCGCTGCTTATCTTTTTTTCGCGTATTGCCGACCAAAGCATCGGTACCCTGCGACTGATCTTTGTGTCGAAGGGTTATAAATATTACGCACCAATCCTCGGTTTCTTCGAAGTGATCATTTGGCTGCTTGCAGTGAGTCAAATCCTGAAGCAGATGGATAACTTCCTCTATTACATTGCCTACGGCGCCGGTTTTGCAGCTGGTAACTTTATCGGAATTATACTCGAAGAACGCATTTCATTAGGAACGGTCATAGTGAGAATTATGCCAAAATTGGATGCCACTGATCTGATCGCTTACCTGAAAGATAACAATTACGGCCTTACGCTGATGGACGCCGAAGGTAGCCGCGGTCCGGTCAAGATCATCTTTCTTATCATCCCTCGCAAACAGGTGAAAGAGCTGGTTTCGATCATCAACCGGTTTAACCCCAATGCCTTTTACTCCATTGAAGATGTCAAATCAGTAAAACATGGGATAATCAGGCAGGATAACCCTGTGTTCTGGAAGCCAAAAGTACCGCAGTTGTGGAGGAAAAGTAAATAAAACAGCTTAGCGAAAAGCCTTCGCCGTATTAAAAGTTGAAACTCAATTCATCAATCCCATCTTATTGCCTTTACCGGGCTGATGCGCATGATCACGTAAGAAGGGACTAGCATAAAGAGGATGCAGAGGGTCAATGTTCCGACGTTGAGGAGGATGATTGGTAAAATATCAAGTTGAATGGGCACGTATGGAACATAATAGGATTCCTGGTCAAGCTTAAAAATTCGGAAGTAAAACTGCAATAATGAAAGTGAAATCCCGAGTAAATTCCCATAAAGCAACCCCCTGCCGATGATGAAAGATGCATTGTAAAGAAAAATCCGCCGCACCGACCGGTTACCTGCACCGAGTGCCTTCAACACGCCGATCATATTGGTTTTTTCGAGAATAAGGATGAGTAGTGTTGAAATCATATTAATGGCAGCAACGGCAATCATCAGTACCAGAATGATAATGACGTTCATATCCTGAAGGCCAAGCCATTCGAAGATTTGTGGAAACATGTCCTTTATTGATGTGGAGTTGAGGTCGTAACCAATTGTGTTGTAAACCATTTCTGTCATCCGGTCAATATCGCGGAAGTCGTTCACAAACACTTCAAACCCGCTGATTTCGCTGGTGTCCCAGTTGTTGAGCCGCTGCACATGACGCAGGTCTCCAATCAGGTAAAGATCATCAAACTCTTCGAGCCCGGTTTCGTAAATTCCTGCAATACGAAATTTTCGGCCCCGTGGACTGAGTTCATCAGCATTCACAAAATAAACCCGGACATCCTCACCAAGGCTTAAGTTGAGCTTGTTTACAATTTTTCTGGAAATAAGGATGTCGTCGGTTTGGCTTTCAGCATCAATTGATATCAGGGCGCCTTCAACGATTTTATCCTTGAAAAACGACCAGTCGAAATCGGTCCAGATCCCTTTGAGAACGATGCCCTGGATTTGGTCGGCAGTCTTGATTAATCCCGATTTTGTTGCAAAAACCTGGATATGACGGATGCCGGCGCTGTCGCTGAGGCCGGGATAAAAAGGCTGGTCAATGCTGATGGGGGATGTTTCGTAAGAGCGGTTTAGGTCGAAGCTTGTGATCTGGATGTGCGAACCAAAACCGATCACTTTATCTGTAATTGCGCCTTTAAAACCCGTAGTTACAGCTACAGAAATGATCATTACTGCCAGTCCGAGTGCAATGCTGATGACCGAAAGCCGCACGATCGGCCAAGAAAAATTAGCTTTGTCTTTGGATAAAATCCCTTTTGCTATAAAAAACTCAAAGTTCAAACTATTGCGATTTTTGGCAAAAGTAACCAAAAAAAATGCGGAGGGGCTTTTGCTGCTGCCAGTAATGAGGGTGCCTTTTTTCAAAAAATCCCCTTCTCCCGATTTCTGCTAATTTTGCTCTTCAATTTTTATGAAACGAAAATTGTTGGTAGGAATGGATAAATCAAGAATATTTTCCCTGAAGTCAATGCTTCCTGTGCTTTTAGCGGCCCTGCTTTCGACTTGCATTCACGGGCAGGAACCAAAAAAAATTATCCCCGGCGCTGAACGTACTTCGCTCTATTTCCCTCTCATCCAGAATAAACGCATCGCCATTGTGGCCAACCACACTTCGCTGATTGGCGAACAGCATCTTGTTGATAGTCTGATCAGAGCGGGAATGGACGTAGTAAAGGTTTTCAGTCCCGAGCATGGTTTTCGCGGCAAGGCCGATGCTGGTCAAAAGGTGGATGATGCCATTGATCGTGTGACCGGACTGCCGGTAATTTCACTTTATGGCGACAACAAAAAACCACGTGAGACAGATCTGTCTGACATTGACATCATCATCTTCGATATTCAGGATGTGGGCGCCCGGTTTTACACCTATATTTCCACCATGTCCTACATGATGGAAATTTGCGCTGCCAAAGGATTGCCGATGCTGGTGCTTGATCGTCCCAACCCCAATGGATTTTATGTTGATGGACCTGTGCTCGAAGAAGGTTTTACTTCTTTTGTGGGGCTTCACCCGGTTCCCATAGTTCATGGCATGACCGTAGGTGAATACGCGCGAATGGTCAATGGTGAGGGATGGTTAGAGAACAGGCTAAAGTGTGATTTGACGGTTATCCCCGTTGGGAATTACACTCACAACGATTTTTACGATCTACCTGTCGGGCCTTCCCCAAACCTTCCCAATAAATACGCTGTTTACCTGTATCCTTCACTCTGCCTTTTCGAAGGAACCGTTGTTAGTGTCGGGCGCGGAACGGATCTTCCATTTCAGGTCATAGGCCACCCGCAATATACGTTGGGAAGTTATGTCTT
>JACZJL010000030.1 GCA_014860585.1 Bacteroidales bacterium
CCATAGGTCAGTCACATATTTTTACACAAGCTTTGCAGGTCGCAAGGATATAGCCTGAATGAGGTTTTCCTGTTTCAATGCATCATCTTTATCAAACACTTTTTTCATTGACCTTTCTATAGAATAAAAAAGGCCGTTCAACTATTGTTGAACAGCCTTCAATTTGATCTGCAGCTAAGATTATCTGGAAATAACCAGCCGCTTTGTTTCAAGAATTTCGTTGTTCGCTTGTACTGAGTAAAAGTAGAAACCTTCGTTAAGATCGCTTACATCAATGGTAATTTTACCCGATCTGTCACTGATCTGTTGTTCTTTTACTATAGACCCCAGCAGGTTGTGAATTTTGATACTGGCAGTATTTACAGTCAAAGGCAACGTGTAATCAAATGAAACCTGGCTTCTTGCCGGGTTTGGATAAGGGTTTGAGAAGGTTACATTTTCATTGGAAAATTCATCCATACCTATTGTTCCTGCGTTGAAGTGGGCGAAAAAATGGATCGAATCATTCGGGTTTGCCTCATCAAAGAAGGTGTACCTCATTATGGTTACACCGGCATTATTGAGAGGCATGTAATCGCCTGAAAATTCATTATTGGTAACACCTGGATCAATTGCTACCCCTATTGGAGATACAAAAATTGTGTTAGCCCAGCAAACATACCAGCAAAAAGTGTTCATTGATCCTGGCACCACGCTGATTTCTTCTTTTTTTGCTATTACTACTTTTGACGCGGATGAAACGTTTTTGATGCTCATGTGAGCAAGCATCAAATTTGCGGAAACATCATCCGGAACTACAACAATACCACCACTTTGGAAAGGTTCTTCATCATGGTAAAGTTCGAAACTCTGTGCAAAAGAAAAAGTTGCAAGGATTGAAATTGTTAGTGCAGCAAGTAGTAGCTTTTTCATAGTATGTAAGTTTTTAATTTTTAATTTATTTACAAAAAACATGCAAAAAATGCCTGCAGTGATTTTTTTGTGGGGCAAAACTACATAAAAAATAATTGTCCGATTAACTTTTGTCGGAAACAATCAATAAATTGGTATTTTTGACCCTGTATAAAAAGTTGATTATTTGAATGGAAAATCCTGAAAATCCCGACTATCAGTTGTTTGACGACCCCATCAGGTATTACAATGCCATGCTCGATGACATTAATCAAGCGCATAAATATGTCTTTCTTCAGTTGTACAAATTCAGCCATCAAACCATTGGAATTAAGTTCAGAGATGCGCTGACAATGGCAGCAAAACGGGGAGTTGAAGTGAAAATGCTGATTGACTCGTGGGGTGGCAGTTCGATACCGGATAATTTTTTTGCTCAACTCGCTGAGGCCGGTGGAGAAGTCAGGTTTTTTGAAAAAATCAAAATCAACATCGACTTTTTTACACGAAGTCATCGGCGGAATCACCGTAAACTGCTAATTATTGATGATAACATTTCCTATATCGGCTCATCCAATATCTCAGATTACAACCTGATATGGCGCGAGAGCATGCTACGCTTGACCGGCTCCATTGCTGTGAAATTCAAGAAAATCTTCCAACTGGATTTCAAATCCTACAAAAGATATTTCCGCTATAAACGTAGCCTGACCAGGGTGATCAGGCATGGCGATGTTGAAATTCTGAGAGATGTTCCCTCTGTGACACGCCAGAAGATCAAAAAGCGTTTTGAGCACGTGATCAGGAATGCAATCAGCGAAATAGTAATTGTAACGCCCTATTTCCTGCCGGGTTTTAATCTTCGCAAAGTGCTCATGGATGCTGCAAACCGCGGCGTCGATGTCAAGGTCATCATCCCGAAACGCTCCGATATCCGTATGGTGGATATCCTACATGGCCGTTACCTCGAAATGCTGCACAACAACAACATCAGGTTTCTTTACTTTACTTTACATAATCTACATGCAAAACTGATGCTCGTGGATAAAAAGATTTTTTCGATCGGTTCACCCAACTTTGATTACAGAAGTTTCAGATACATGCATGAAATTGTTTTATTGGGCAGCAACCCAAAGATTTCAAACCTGGTGAATGATTTTCTCGAAGAAACTAAAAAAAATTGCGAACCTTTCGATTATCAGGCCTGGCTGCGAAGGCCCACTATTCAGAAATTCTTTGAGTGGCTCCTGCTGCCTTTGCGGCATCTGCTTTAGCTTTTTAAAAATCATAGTATTTTTGGCAAATTTTAAGCGGATTTTTTATGGTGAAACAAACCGGGAAGACTACAAAATCTACTACTTCAACCAGCAAAGGAAAAAAGGCTGGAAACGAACCAAAGCAACCAAAAATCTTTGTACTTGACACCTCGGTAATTCTTTATAACCATAACTCAATCAACAGCTTCAAGGAGCATGACGTAGCCATTCCCATTACAGTTCTCGAGGAGTTGGATCAATTTAAAAAAGGGAATGATACCATCAATTTTGAGGCGCGCGAATTCATCAGAATCATGGATCGGTTATCCGATAATGCTTCACTTCAGCAATGGATACCGCTTGGTAACGAGAACCTCGGGAAGTTCAAGGTGATCATGAATCACAGCGCCAAATCGATGGATGCAGAGGAGATTTTTGGAGAACGCAAAGGTGACCATCGGATCCTGAATGCGGCTTTGGCACTTCAACATGAGCACCCCGACAGAAAAGTGATTATGGTGACCAAAGATGTTAATCTGCGTATTAAAGCAAAAGCACTTGGGCTGACTTCTGAAGACTTCCTGACCGGCAAGATTGAAAACTTAGACTCGCTTTATTCGGGAATTTCCCGTTACGAAAACGTTGAGCGCAAAGCCATCGACCGGCTTTATGCCGAAGGATTGTGCGAAGTAAGCGACCTGGGAATTACTCAACCGGAGCCAAATCAGTATTTTATCCTGCAAAGCAATGGTTCCTCTGCCTTGGGGTATTACAACCCTCGTAATCAACTTATTGAAAGGTTAGAAAAACATCCTGTTTCCAAAATTAACCCCCGGAATGCCGAGCAGGTATTTGCGCTTCATGCGGTTACCAACCCAAACATCAGACTGGTCTCATTACAGGGAATTGCCGGAACCGGCAAAACCTTACTTGCTCTTGCCGGAGCATGGGATCAGAGGAGAAATTACAAGCAGATTTTCCTTGCCCGTCCAATTGTTCCGCTTAGCAACAAAGACATCGGGTTTCTTCCCGGAGATGCCAAATCAAAAATTGATCCTTACATGCAGCCGCTTTATGATAACTTGAAGTTCATACAGAATCAGTTTGGTGAGCATGATAAAGAGTACCAGAACATAACCGCTGCTATCCAGAATGAAAAGTTGATCATTCAACCGCTTGCCTACATCAGGGGAAGAAGTATTTCGAACGTGTTTTTTATTGTGGATGAAGCCCAAAACCTTACCCCACATGAGGTTAAGACCATTATCACACGCGCCGGTGAAGGGACAAAAATCATTTTTACCGGGGATATTTACCAGATTGATACCCCTTATCTCGATTCACAAAGTAACGGGCTTTCTTACCTGATCGACAGGGTGAAGCACCACGAGCTCTATGCCCATGTAAGGCTGGAAAAAGGAGAGCGGTCAGAACTTGCCAACCTTGCAAATGAAATGCTCTGATGTAGCTTTACTATATTCCTTTGTAAATCACATTCAGGACTACTTCTCCGACAATTTTCAGCGTATTTTGGTCAATCTGATCGAGGTTATCGTTCACCGTATGCCAGTGCTCGTAGAATGAGCCATTGGATGAGGTTTCATCAAGATGAATGATATTGATCATCGGGATGCGGGCGATTTTGTTGACATAGTAGTGATCATCAGTAATGTATCCACCCTGTTCGAAAATAAAATATTCTCCGTAGCCAAGTTTGCCAGCCAGTGTCCATATCTTTTTATTGATATCCGGCGCATAATACATCGAAAAGCCCTCCATGGGGAACCTGGCATTGGGAGCGCCAACCATGTCGAGCAAAATTCCAAAGTTGGCAGTATATCTTGGAACGTGAGGATTTCGCGCCCAGTGTTGCGATCCCAGTCCCCACATATCCGTTGACTCGTAAGTCTGTTTGTCTTGTGGGGGTCCATAGTCTTCCAGGTCGAAAAGGATAATGTCAACACCGGCGGAAGGGCTTTGTCTGCTCAGTTGACGTGCAATCTCAAGAAGCACTCCAACACCGCTTGCTCCATCATTGGCGCCATCGATTGCTTTTCCATGATTTGCAGGGTCAGGGTCATGATCGGCATAAGGGCGTGAATCCCAGTGTGCAGCCAGTAAAATCCTTCTTTGCATCTGTGGGTTGAACACTGCAATAATATTTTTTCCACCAAGAACCTGGCTATTGTAAACCCTCGCTTTAAATTCCTGGACGATAACATCAGGAGTAAATTGTTTCATCGTTTCCTCAAGCCATTTAGCGCATTGGGCATGGGCACTGGTTCCAGGCACACGTGGTCCGAAAGACAATTGCCTGGCAACGAAATAATAGGCAGAATCAGCATCAAATCCGGGAACCACAATAGCCGGAGCGGACATTGAAGTCGTGTCTGCCCGCTTTTTGGAAGTAGTTGTTCCGTTTCCACATGAAGTCAGGAAAATGATAGGGAAAAGAGTCAGAAAAAATAAGGGCCATTTTATGGCTATGATCTCTTTCATTTGAAAATCAGTTTTGGGTTTGCTATTCAACATTGTTTTCTAACGGTTTAAAAAATGGTAGTTTTTTGACCAAATTTATCTGAAAACACAAAATCAACCTGACTTTTTCGCTGACGCTCAGCCAACTCTGACTTTTGCAGGTTGGGATGTAAAACTTTAAAATCACCCGGGTAGCCGATGGTAAAAACCGTAAGTGCTTCAAAATCATCTTCGATTTGAAAAAGTTCAGAAATCTTTTCCGCTTCAAACCCTCCCATCTGATGAACGTATAATCCTTCGTGCATGGCCTGGAAAGTCAGGTGAGCCAAAGACTGGCCTACATCATAACCGTACCATGGATTCTTCTTCCCGGTTTTTACAGATGATTTTCGTCCAATGGCCACGGCAAGTACCGGCGCTGTTTTCGTCCACAACTGGTTAAACTCTACCAGTGTCGAAAAAATCTTTTGATAGGTTTCATCTCCGGACAGACCAATAATAAATAACCAGGGCTGCTCATTACTGGCTGATGGCGCCCAGCGCGCCGCTTCAAACAATCGTTGCAGTTTTTCCTTTTCAACAGCCTGGCCGTTGAAAGCTCTCGGACTCCATCGCTCGGTAAGCAAGGGATGGATAGGGAAATCGGTGTTTGCTCTTTTATTCATAATTTTTGATCAGACCGCAAAGTTATGGATTATTAGGAAACGGAGATTGAGTAACAAGTCTGGTGCAATAATACGTTGATGAAATGAATGGAGTTGTTTATCATCCCGCTAATCCAGACACAGGTCTTTGAATTTCGGTTTTAAAATATACAAACAAACAATTCGTTAGGTTTAAAATTTTCAGAAAAAGCAGATCCATTAAATAAGCAGCATGAATAGCAGCAACCTCTTCAAGATTGGTTTTATCCATGTATTGATTTTTCTTACCTCATTTATCCAAGCCCAACAAACCCGGTTTTACGACGATCCGAAGGCTTCCTTACGCACAGGGCTTGATCTGATTGAGAAGGAACAATACGGTGCAGCACAGGAAGTTTTTAACCGACTGATTGATGTTTTACCGGCCGGTGAGTCGGTGATGCGCCTTGATGCAGGGTTTTATGATGCCCTGTGCGATTATTATCTCAACCATCCGCAGGCAAGGGATAAATTCACGGATTTTGTCAGGCTTTACCCCGACCATACCAAAACCAATCTGGCATTACTGCATCTGGGGTTTATAGACTATGGCCTGCGCAAGTATAAAACCGCTCTTGAGTATTTTGAGAAAGTTGATCCTTTTCGCCTGAGCCCCGAAATGTTGCCCGAATACCTTTACAAATTAGGCTACAGTTTTATTCAGCGTGAAGATTTCACCAAAGCTAAAGAGGCTTTTTTCCCTATCCTCAACACCCCTTCCGATTACAGGGATGCTGCAAATTATTATTACGCATACATTGCCTACCAGGAGAAAGATTATCAGAGCGCATTGCTTTATTTTGAAAAAATTGACAAGAATTCCGAGTTTGCTCAGGAGGTACCTTTTTACCTGTTGCAGATTTACTATGTGAATAATGACACTGACCAGATTGTGGCAAAAGGGCCGGAGTTGCTTGGCCGTGATATCAAGGATAAAAAGAAGGCCGGTGAACTGTCCCGGATTGTTGCGGAAGCTTATTACAAAAACAGCGATTATGCCAATGCCATTGTCTATTTGGATAAATATGTGGAGGACACACGCAAGCCCCTGACCCGCGATGAAAATTACCAGCTCGCTTATGCGCATTATTCTTCAGGCAATTTTCAGAAAGCCATCGGGTACTTTGAGAAATCCATCAAGGATAAAGACCTGATGTCGCAAAATGCCCATTATCACCTGGCTGACTGTTACCTGCAAACCGGCCAGAAGAATTTTGCACAGAATGCTTTTTACGCCGCATACCAAATTCCCGGGAATGAAGAACTGCGGGAAGATGCGCTTTTCAATTACGCCAAACTCACTTTTGAACTGGCCTACGATCCTTTCAACACTTCGATGGCTGCACTCAATCAGTACATCACCGATTATCCGGGATCAAGCCGGATTGACGAGGCCTACAAATACCTGACAAATTTATTTTTATCCTCCAGGGATTACCAGGCCTCCATTGATGCGATGGAGAAACTAAAGGTTAAAAACAAGGATTTGCAATCGGCTTATCAACTGATAACCTTTCAACGCGGAGTGCAATTGTTCAATGGTGGGCGCTATAACCTTGCCGTTGATAATTTCAGGAAGTCACTTAATACCAATTTAAACAAAGAATTAGCCGCCCGTGCACGTTTCTGGCTCGGCGAGTCCTATTTTCATATGGGTGAATATCCACGCGCAATTGATTTGTATGACGCCTTTCTGGAATCGTCGGGCGCATCAAAACTAGACATTTATCCTTTGGCCGCTTATAATCTTGGTTATGCTTATTTCAGACTGAAATTCTACGATAATGCGGTGAATTCATTTAAACAGTTTGCAATCCGCCCGGGTAAAATTGGCGAGGACTATGTGCCTGATGCTTTAATAAGGATCGGCGACTGCTACTTCATTACAAAGAATTACGCTCAGTCAATCAGTTTTTATGAACAGGCGGTAAACAAGAATGCCAGGGAAAGTGATTACGCACTGTTTCAAAAAGCGTTGTCTGAAGGTGTTCAGGGACGTTCGGATCAAAAGATCAGCTCGCTGCAAAATATGCTCAACCGATTTCCACAATCGTCGTATGCCGATGACGCAACGTACGAAATTGCTGAAACCTACCTTCTCCGCAATGACAACCGCAATGCCCTCGACTGGTTTGCAAAAGTCACCTCACTGTATCCTAATAGCAGTTATTTGTATAAGTCGCTGCAAAAAACCGGGATGATCCATTACAACCAGAACAATTACGACCAGGCGCTTGAAGTATTGAAAAGGTTGGTTTCTAATTATCCCAATTCCACAGAAGCGCGCGATGCATTGCTTACCATCCGTAATATTTACATGGATAAAAATGAGGTGAACAAATACTTTGCTTATGCTGAAACAGTTCCTTTTGCCAAAGTCACCACAACAGAGCAGGATTCGATCACTTATATTGCCGCTGAGAATTTTTACATGAACAACGATTGTCAATCAGCTATCGAAGCTTTCGAAAGATATATTCAGCAATTTGAAAATGGCGCTTTTATGCTGAATGCCAATTATTACAAAGCAGAATGTGAATGGAATACAGGCAGACGCAATGAAGCGCTTGAAGGCTATGAATTTGTAACACGATTCTCGAAATCACAGTTTAGCGAGAATTCTTTCCTGCGTGCCGGTGAGATTTATTTTGAAGATCGGAACTATGAAAAAGCACTGGAGTATTACAGCACTTTGGAATCCATCGCTGATTACCCGGTGAATATTACCACAGCCATCAATGGTCAGATGGAGTGTCACTTCAGGATGAACAATTATCCCGAGGCCATTGAAGCTGCCCGCAAGCTGCGCAATCGCGACCGGATTAGCAGTGAGCAATTGATCAGGTCTCACTACATCGCGGGCAAATCTGCTTTTTTAACTGATGACTTTACTTTAGCAAAGAGTGAATTTGATCATACCGTCAGTTTATCTCAGGGTGTTCTCGGTGCTGAAGCGAAATATCAGCTTGCAACTATTGCTTTCCAGCAAAATGAATATACTAAAGCCGAAGAACTTGTGATCGAACTCGCCAGCCAATATCCATCGTTTGAATACTGGAAAGCAATGGGTTTCATCCTGCTTTCGGATGTTTATGTTGAACAGAATAATTTATTCCAGGCCAAACAGACCCTCGAAAGCATTTTGCAGTATTATCCGGGGCAAGACCTGAAAGAGGTGGCCAGAGAAAAACTTGTAATCATTAATCAAATGGAACAAAAACAAAATTGATGAGTTTTCGAATCCGACAATATTTCAGACCATACCAGAAAATGAAATCAGAAAATAATCAGCATATCATCAAAATGATCATAAAAACAGAAATAGCAGGTTTTAGGCTCCTATTGCTTTTTGGCCTGTTTGTTTTTTTCACAGAAAGCTTATCAGGGCAGGGGCGCAACCAGGAAGTAACCATCATTGCCCCTTATCAGCCCACAATTTCTGATGCAGTAAAAATGTCCATTAAGCCGGAAATAAAAGACACCGTGGTGATAGCTCCCGAAATGAAATACACCATCAGTTCGCAATTAATTCCTACGACTTACGAGATTCAACCACTTAAGCCCATTTATCTTCAGATTGATCCGGAACAGACCTTGCGGAGAAACTACCTGAAAGCCGGCTTCGGAAATTACGCTATGCCTTATGCCGAATTTTTCTCCAACAGCCTCAACTCCGATAAGTTTTCGCTTGGCTTTCATGTTCGCCATCTCTCTTCCAAAGGCGACATAGAAGACTACCCCATCAGTGCGTTCAGCAACAACCGGGCTTCTATTTACGGGAAAAGATACCTAAGCGACAAAGTATTTTCGGCCGATGTTTATTACAACCGTGATGTGGTGCATTATTACGGGATCAGGCCGGATGTGGACACCGCGATTTTTGCCCTGCCTGACGATGACCTCCGGCAAAGGCTTTCACTCATCGGCGCTGATGTAACTTTGGCCAGCAATACCAAAGGAAGGGGAAAAACCAATTACCTGGCCGGCTTCACTTTTTACAATTTGTCCGATTTATTCGAGACCTCTGAAACACATTTTGGTCTCAAAGCCAATTACAGCTCAGCAAATAAAGTACTTAATGTGGCTGGTGAAGAAGAACTTGGCGTTGATTTCGATTTGAAAATTTTTGCCAATAATGATAGTCTGCAATCACAAGCCAATTTATTAACCGGCCTGAAGCCTTACCTAAGGCTCAATTTCGATTACCTCGACCTGACGATAGGAATCGAAGGAGCAGTTGCTGCAGATTCTACAAGTTCATTCTACGTTTATCCTGCTATAAAAGCCTTTTTTAAAGTTATTCCCGATTATTTGCGTGTCTACCTGGCGGCTACCGGAGGACTTACCAGAAACTCTTTTTATAGTACTACCCGCGAAAATCCATGGATTAACCCGATTTTCCCATTGGGCTTTACCAATACAAAATATGATTTTAAGGGAGGCGTGACCGGAAAATTCAACCCGCTGCTCGACTTCAACTTCAGCGTTTCTTATGCTGATGTGGAAAACATGTTGTTTTTTATCAATGATTATTACACAAGCTACAACTCCAATGTGCCTTACAATTTTGCCAATAAGTTCACAGGCATTTATGACGATGCTCAGGTGACCACTATCAGTGCTGAAATCGGATATGAACAGTCTGAAAAACTGAATGCCCTGATGACTTTTAACTATCGAGAGTATAGTCTCGGAACACAAGAACACCCCTGGCATAAGCCTGCAGCAGAAGCCAGCCTGATGGGTCGCTATTATCTTTCACCCAAGTTGACCGCCTCAGCCGAATTGTTTTATATCGGCAAAACTTATGCACCCATACTATACTCAGGTCTTGAGCCGCAAACAGAAAAAATTGATGCCTACTTTGATTTAAACCTTGGCGCTGAATATCGTTTCAACGACAAAGTTGCCGCTTTTGTCCAACTAAACAACATGACTGCATCACGTTACTATCGCTGGCAAAATTATCCCTCACAGCGTATCAATGTAATGGGAGGCCTTACGTTTGCATTCTAAGAGCGGCCTCCTCTGGGAAGCGTTTACTTTATCGGTCTGTCAAAAGGATGATTTATGCAAATGGTGAAAAGTCTGTTTAGCAATAATGAATTCAAACCGGTAATCCTGATCTTTTCTTTGATCAGGGGTAATTGTCAATCAAATCCTAACTTATCAAACTCCAGTCCTGCCGATGTTTCTGAAGTTGTTTTAATCTTGAAAAAAGCAGGTTGTTACCTGGTTTTTGAAGTTCGGGGTCTTCTTCAAGGATGTCAGTGGCTAAATTGCGGGCGTATCTGAGCATTTTTTCGTCTTTAATAATATCGGCTAATTGCAGATCGAGTATTCCACTTTGACGTGTACCGTGCATATCACCGGGTCCACGAAGACGCATGTCCACCTCTGCAATTTCGAATCCGTTTGAAGTTTTTACCATGGTTTCAATTCGCTTTTTACCATCAGCAGTCAATTTATAGCTGGTCATTAAGATGCAGTAAGACTGGTCAGCTCCGCGCCCTACCCGTCCCCGTAACTGGTGCAATTGAGATAACCCGAACCGCTCGGCATTTTCGATTACCATTACTGAGGCATTTGGGATATCAACACCGACTTCGATTACGGTGGTTGCTACCATGATCTGTGTTTCACCTTTGATGAATCGCTGCATCTCGAAATCTTTCTCATCGGTTTTCATTTGCCCGTGTACAATGCTGATGGCATAATCAGGCAAAGGAAAAGAGCGGCTTAGGCTTTCATAGCCTTCCATCAGATCGGCCAGGTCGAGTTTTTCCGATTCTTTGATCAATGGATAAACAACATAAATCTGGCGGCCTTCGGCAATTTTCCTTTGCATAAAGCCATGCAGGACAGGTCGTTTGCTGTCGTAGTAGTGGAATGTTTGAACGGGTTTTCTGCCTGGAGGTAACTCGTCGATGATGGAATAATCGAGGTCGCCATAAACAGTCATGGCAAGGGTACGGGGAATAGGTGTGGCAGTCATTACCAGGACATGAGGCGGGATGTCGTTTTTTTGCCAAAGTTTTGCCCTCTGCTCTACCCCGAACCGGTGCTGCTCGTCAATGATGACCAATCCCAGGTTTTGGAACTGAACAGTTTCCTCAATCAGCGCATGGGTTCCAATCAAAATATTGAGTTCTCCGGTTTCAAGATCCTGGTGAATGATGCTTCGTGCCGATTTCTTTGTTGAGCCGGTGAGCAACTTCAGGTTTATATTCAGTCCGGCCAGAAACCTGCTAATCGTTTTGTAATGCTGCTGGGCAAGTATTTCTGTTGGCGCCATCAGACTGGCCTGGTATCCGTTGTCAATGGCGATGAGCATGCACATCAGTGCCACGAGCGTTTTCCCGCTGCCAACATCTCCCTGGAGTAACCGGTTCATCTGCCTGCCAGTACCCATATCGGCACGGATTTCTTTGATTACTCTTTTTTGTGCAGCAGTTAGCTCAAAAGGTAAAAACTTTGAATAAAAAGTGTTGAAACGATCGCCAACTACCTTGAAAGCATGCCCCCTATATTTTATTGATCTGACAATTTTATGCCTGAGCAGGGCCAGTTGAATAAAAAAAAGTTCCTCGAATTTCAGTCGCGTTATAGCTTTGTTAAGAATTTCCTGATTTTCGGGATAATGAATGTTGACTAGAGCCTCTTCACGGCTGACAAATTTCAATCGCTGGACAATTTCTGGTGAGAGTGTTTCGGGTACAATATTTTCAATCTGAGCTACCAATGTTTTGGTTAATCTGGCAATTCCACGGCTATCAAGACCTTTGGTTTTCAACTTTTCGCTTGAAGAATAAAATGGCTGAAGCTGTGCACTTAATATGTCATACTCTGAAACAGCCTCGAACTCTGGATGTACAAGGTTAAATCTACCGCTGAAAAAGGTTGGTTTTCCGAAAACGATATATTCCACCCCAGGTTTAATTTTTTCAAGCGCCCATTTTATTCCCTGAAACCACACAAGTTCTATTTCGCCAGAGTCGTCTGTCAGGAGACCTGTAAGCCTTCTCCCTCTGCCTTCGCCAATTGTATGGAGTTGAGCTATTTTTCCTTTAAGTTGGAAAAATGATTGATCAGAGTCTATATCGGCGACTTTAGAAAACTGGCTGCGGTCAACATACCGAAACGGAAAGTAGTTCAGCAGGTCATCAAAGCAATGGATGTTTAATTCTGATTTTAGCAACTCGGCACGTTTAGGGCCGACGCCTTTAAGAAACTCAACCGGTGTTTGTAAAAAGTCAGAGGCCATTGCTTTGGTTTTGATGACTGGCACAAATGTAAAACAAAAACTCCTTGCAGGCTGCCCGGCAAGGAGTTTAAAATATTTTGTTCAATCAAATTTTCCTAATAAACCCAAAGTTCCTGCTCAAAGTCGCGAAGTTCATTCTTGATTCTTTCTGATTCCATCAGCGCGTCAATGCCTGAAGCGTAATCATCAATCCGACGATCGAAAACATTATCTTCTTTAATGATGAAACTGCTAAACCTGCGCTGGAGGAATAGTTGGTCGAAAGTAAGCCTGCGTGCACTGTTCATGGTATTGAATACCTCATGTTGTGCTAAGATAGGTCGTATCTCAGGATAGTAAAGCCAAAACAGCGGTTTGTAACCCCTGAACAGATTTGTTGCCGGATCAATGTCTTCTTTAACAGGGCAAATGCCAATGATTCGTACCTGCATCTCAGAACGCTGTTTATCGAAAATCCAATCCTCTTTTATCCACAGTAATTTAATGTCCTGCGGTGTAAACTCCGTTTGAACTGTAGTTGTGATAAAAACATCGGGGTTATTTGGATCAGGTACACGACTTTGGAACGATGAGGTAAGTTCACTTTCCAACTGGCTTGCTGCAACGGGAAGCATTTCCTCAAAGTTATCGGTTCTACCCGGAGCATAAGCTGTAATGTCGCCGCTGCGCACAGCATCCCATAATATTTGCATCAAGCTTCTCCAACTTCCCTGGGGCGTTTCAGGAAAATAGAGGGGATGGTTCATCTTTTCCCTGAAATCAACGCTTCTCCAAACTCTCTTTTCCCAAAAAACATCTGATTCCCTGAGATACGGGTAAGGAATAGGTTTAAGGTCATTAATATGAGTCCGTTCATAAGCTTTGTCTCTGGGTTCTGAAACCAACTGAACCTGATTACCCTGCTGCCCGAACGACAACTTGATAAACAGGAAAAAAACAACTGCAATCATGCTTATTAAGCTTGTCTTGTTCATAGTGTTGAATTTAACGTTTTAATTCAATGTCAATGTGATTGGTGACAAAGGCCTGTCAATTCCATCAGGCCCGCGTGCTATAATACTTTCAAACCAGACACGATCGCCCCTGTTCGAGGTTCTGATCCTGTTTTTCATCTCATCTGTAAGTCTGTTACTTTCATTTCGTCTTTCCCAAACAATTGACCCCGAAACAGAGATCATATTGAAGGACACAATTCTAAAAGCGAGATCAAATTCAAAATCCTGAGGCATACTGGCTTCGAGCGCTGCGGCTTCAGCCAGTACCGTCCTGTTAACCGTTCCTTCTCTCATACCGGCAATTTGTGCAATGGGGTCAGGAACTCTTTTAATGCGGTAAGTTTTATCACCTTGTTTCCTCAGTTGCCCCTCCATACGAGCTGAAACCGAAATGATCGCTTCCCTCTTATCTGCTGGAACTGTGACAATATAATCACCGGGTTGTGCATCGCGACGTATTTGTCCGGTCGAAATTGTTACTTCAAGGTTTTCGAGTGGAATTCCAGGCGAAGAAATTGAAATTGGGTTATCGACACCCGCATAGAATACATTCATTTTGGTTGCCGAAACAGTTGTTGTTGGCTGCGCAACCTGATAGTTAGCCGAAAAATGATAATCGTTCGTCTCTCCTGTCCCCGTGGTAAGCCGGAAAATACCTGCAAATTTTTTAAGACCTTCGGATTGTGCCGGGATACTCAACTTCACAACGCCTTTGTGACCGGCAATAGGCCTGGCACGGCTGATCTGATTTTCTGCCAGGTAATCAACGCCTTCCAAAATGTAAACTTCAGGGTCTTGACGGGTATCGTAGGCAGCTACTAAAATTTCAGCTTCGTATTTGTCACCGATAAAAACATAGTCTCTTTTTGGTAGGACACGTGCAGCCACAGTATCATACTTAAAATCCTCAGCATCAATAGCTGACAATAAATGATTAACCACATCGAATTCAGCATTGTAAACTTCGGTTATGATCTTGTTCAGGATAGCGAGGTTTGCAGCAAGAACGGTGTTGTAAAAGTTGTACTGAACCCAGTTTTGAGGCACACCATCACGGTCAGTATAAGCGCCATCAGTTTTTAATCCCATTTTTATCTGATCTCTGTATTTGGGATCAACTATATTAAGGATGTTTTCTCTGAAAGCATTAATTTTTTCCTCTAATACCCTCCCTTCACCTGCCGAACCATCAGTAGAGCCTCTCATGAAAAAGTTAGTTGTGGTGGTAAAGTCGTCTAACTTTTTTAAATTTTTTGAAGGGATTACTTTTGCCGAATCATAAGGAATGCGCTCAACGGTTGAAATCAATTGCCATTTAACATCATAAATATATTCCCGCATTTCATCAGCAAGATGCCTGGCTTCAAGTGCTTTTTCTCTGAACGGCCTAACTTTGTTTTGATTGATCTGGTATTGTTTGTCAAAAGTCCGGTAAGCCTCATCGAGTTTTTCGTTAAAGTTCTCATTGGTGAGCACTACGCTTTCATTCACAACAACAAATGCATCGAGTACTTCTTTTGAAACATTAAGTGCCAGCAGTGCCGTGAGTACCAGGTACATCATGGCGATCATTTTTTGTCGTGGTGTTTCTTTGTATCCAGCCATTGATAATGGGTTTTGTTGGTTTACAAACTATTTAATGTTCATTGCTGAAAGCATATTGCCATATACACTGTTCAGAGAGGCCATTCTCTTTGTCAGTGTATCCATTTCACGCTGGTATTGAACAGTTTTATTAGAAGACTCCTCAAGGTTTGAAAGGAATTTTTCGAGTGTTTGCTCGAGTTTGTATGATGCCTGTGATTGCATGTCAGCATTGGTTAATTGCATTTCGTACAATTTGTTTAAAGATGCCAAATTGCCGGAAAGTTTATTCAATTGCTCGTTAAATGCTTCACTGTTTTGCGCTGAACCACGCAAATCCTCAATTGTTTTGGCTATTTTATCTGCTGAGTGAAAATAACTCTCAGATAATTTAGCAGCTGATTCCGAAGCATTTCTTATGGTTTGGGAAAGCTCTTCTGAGGCGCGGATGTCGTCTTTAAAAGTTTTCGCAGCATCACCATAAGCGCTTCTTAACCCTGAAGCTGCATTGGAAATCTCCTGAACTCTTGTGGTGAGTTCGTTAGTTGCAACCATCTCTTTATTCATTGCTAACGAGGCGTCAGTATAAGTCTTTGATAGTGTGGACACCGATTGGGAAGCTGTTTTCATATTCGATACAAAATCCTGAGTGGCAATGCTTGCATTGGTGAGATCATTCAATTTTGTGGCACTATCACTCAATTTTGTTAAACCTGTACCAAGGCGTTGAATAACACCTTCATCTAAGTTGACATCTTTAAGCATCAGATCAAGTTGAGTCATCTGGTTACCTCCTGATTTTGCTGGCGCTTTACGCAACATGGATTCATCAGGTTCAATACCGTGATAGTCTTCCATAAGTTCAGGGTGAACTTTGCTCCAGTCTGGCTCAACATTTGGCTTTTGAAGTGCCGATAACGCAAAAATGATTGCTTCTGTGATCATCCCCACTAAAAGCATCTCAGTAGCTCCCTGATAGTGATTGATCTTGAATAGGGCGCCTAAGATTACCAGGGAGGCTCCCAATCCATAAGCAACAGACATGAATCGTCTGAACGAAGGGGTTTCTAAAAACTTGTTAAAAGCATTTGGACTTGTGGTCTGATCTGTTGTACTCATACTTGAAAATGTGATTTAAGATTGACTTTTTTGACGAATTTCCGTTTAATAAACATTTGATGCTCTCTTTGGGTTATCACCTTTTGATCTCCCCAAGTAAGGAAGGATGGTACGGAAGCCAACATAGGATTTTGCAGTATCCTGATATTCATAATCTTTTGTGGAAACAAGAAGGTAATATTCGATATCTTTCCATGATCCACCTTTGACGATTTTTCTTTTCATCGAAATAGCATCATCAGGCTTAGCAAAGTAGTTATAATTAGGATTGAGTTCCCAGGTGAATGCATTGGCCGACTCATCAAATGTACTGTTAGTCCATTCGGCAACGTTTCCTGACATGTCATATAATCCAAAACTGTTTGCAGGATAATGCCCTACAACAACCGTAGTTGAGCCACCATCATCAACATAATTTCCACGATTGGGTTTAAAGTTTGCTAACAGGCACCCTTTATCGTTTCGGGTGTAAGGACCTCCCCAGGGGAAAGGATTCCCTTCATAACCTCCGCGTGCCGCCCATTCCCATTCTGCTTCGGTTGGTAATCTGAAATCGTTTACACCTGCCTGGCTTCTACCTTCAAGATAACTGTTGAACAACGCCGTTCGCCAGATACAGAAAGCCCTGGCCTGGCTCCAGTTTACACCAACCACCGGGTAATTGTCATAGGTAGGATGCCAAAAATATGATTTTGTCAGTGGCTCATTGTAACTATATGGAAAATCGTGAATCCAGCATAGAGTGTCAGGATAGACATTGATATTTTCTTCTTTAACATATTGGCTTCTGCCATCAGCACCTCCAGGGCGGTTTGCAAAACTTGCATCCTCAGGATTACCTGGGTTGGTGAAGTCTTTTCGGGCCGCTGATTGTAAGTCTATCCAAAAATGCTTGTATTTTAATTTCCTGGTGTCAATTTCTTTTTTCCTGAAAAAACGTTCCTGTTCAGGCAGAAATAACTCTTCGAGCGTCTGAGCGGTTTCTTCTTCCTCCCAATCTATTGCAGTGCTCCAATTTAAAAAAGGTGGGTCGTACAACTCACCCGTCTTTGGGTCTTCTTCAATAAAATACTCCTCGGGATTAATTTGTCCAAGAAGGTCCCTGGCAATGGAATCGCGCACCCAATAAACAAATTGACGATACTCGTTGTTCGTAATTTCGGTTTCGTCCATATAAAAAGAGCTCACTGTAACTCTTTTAGGATTGTTCATCTGTGCGTAAGGAACATCCTCTTCTCCAACACCTAAAACAAAAGTCCCAAGTGGAACAAAAGTCATTCCATAGGGGTCTGGCTGACTAAAAGTTGGTCGCTTTGAAACACCTATCAACTCTCCGTTTCCGGTGTTCTTGCAACTGCTGAAAATTATCCCGATAATCAGGAAATACAATAGTTTCTTCATGTGAACTGCTGATTTTACAGTCAGGTAAACGACTTGGTGCATTTTTTATTATTACAGGTTTTATTTTGGCTTCATCTATTATCTTGATGGCTTAAAGCATTAGAATAAGATCGGTCATCAAATTGTTACAATAAGATTAATTGTGATCAACAAACTATAAAAACCTGGTATTTCGATATACTTTTTTGAACTTATCCACCTCTATCTTGAAACAATATCCAACTCTGATCTCATGACTTCCAAATGAGCCGATTGCTGATGTGGGTATATCATAAGAATATCCAATGTTAAAATCCTGATATTGCATTCCTAGAATTATCGAAGGTGAATCCTGGTATCGGTAACTTAAACCACCCCAAAACTTGTTGTTTAGCCTCAGTAAAGCCGAAAAATCATATTGCGCAGATGTTCCGTCAGTTTTAATCATCACCGAAGGTAAGATGTCAACAGATGGAGTATTGGGTAGGGTTAATTCATAGCCCCCGATAAAATTGATCTGGCGTTTAAGTTTCATCCCCGTTCCGTCACTCTTTTCAGCCTGGCGGATTTGAAGTACAGATAACCCCAGATAATAATTGTCTGGCACACTGTAATAAAGTCCCAAACCACCATCAATATAAATGTTTGATTCTTCAGCACGGTTTTGCAAAACCGGATCGTTTTCTTTGTTCTCGGGGGGGTCTAATTTGTCGAAATCAATGGTCTTATTAATCAGGCTCAATTGAAGCCCAATCCCGAGATCTCCTGAACCTACCATCGTTTGATAGGCATACATCAAATTCACTGTAATATCTTTTTGATATCCAATTTTATCCTGAATTATTGTAGCCCCCAAGCCCCCTCTTAAAGCCCTGACGGGTGAATTTATAGAAACAACATAAGTTTCCGGTGCAACATTGAAAGAGCTCCCCTCAGAATTCGTCTCCTTAAAACCAACCCATTGTTGTCTGACCAATCCACCAACACAAATCCCATTTGTCGCTCCGGCATAACCCGGGTTGTAAGCAATTTTATTAAACATGTACTGACTGTACTGTGGCAATTGCTGGGCAATCATTGCTGTTCCGGCAAAAGCACAGAAGAAAATTATTAATGTAAATTTTCTTGTCATCTTGGAAAAATTGGGTTGCTTAAAATCACCTGCAAAGAAAACACTTTTACAATTGATAAACCTTTTAGAGATCAGAATTACAATTAGATTTGATCAAAAAAAGTAAAATTTTAAACGAACCGCAAGGTTTGATATTGCAAATTGAAAAAATATGACGACAAATCAGACAACTGCAATAAATCCTGCCAAAGAAGTCTAAAGTAGTTCTTCCAGGTCATTTTTGGTTTCAGTTTTTGTAAAAGGGCTGTATTCTGAAATCGTTTGTAAATTTCTGTTTATCGATTCATCGCCTGTAAAGATGTACTTAATTGAAATGTTGATACCGGTGTTTTCAAAAAAAATGAAGGCGTCTTTACCTGTAATTTGAAAATTTTTGGAGGGAACCGTTTTGTGATCCGTGTATTTTTTAATGAGCGACAATGCTA
Source organism: Bacteroidales bacterium (assembly GCA_014860585.1). Lineage (NCBI taxonomy): Bacteria > Pseudomonadati > Bacteroidota > Bacteroidia > Bacteroidales > Bacteroidales bacterium. The sequence goes on from JACZJL010000030.1 coordinate 19,205, forward strand.
CAAGTTCAATATTCACCTTTGAGGCATCAGAAAAAAATAGTTCACCAAAAAAAAAGCGATTATCAATGAAATGATATATCAATCGAACTCCGGTATTAAAAATTCGTTCCCGATATCCCAATCTTTTCCATAAATGATCCTGGTATTTGAAGATGTCATAGCAACTAAAACGCTTATTTAGTCCCTTAACTTTTTTGAAGGAAAGCAAAAAAGGGGTGTTTTGGAATTCGATCTTAATACTGGTTTTTACTTCGATAGAATCAGTTTTACTCAGCACTGCTCCTCGATAATGACTTAGGGCATCGTTTTTAGCACACGATTGAAGATAGTTCTTGTTGACAACCCTACCATATCTTGATTTATCCACCAAAGATTGAAACCTGTAACTGAACCGACCGAAAAAAATTTTAATAAACAGATGCTTAAGCGGATTCATAACTTCAACTTAAAGTAGATAAAAATGCAAATCCAAGACATAAGGGATAATCCCATCGCTTTTTAAACTGCTTAAATGATTGAAAATTTGGTAAACTTTTAATGTAATACTTTGCCCTATAATCATAATACTGGTGAAACATGATTTTCCAAAAAGTAAGTATTTGTGCTATAAAATGCTGTTAATGATCATGTTAATAACAAATGGGGTAGAAAGAAAATAGGCATAAAAAAGTTTGGGAGCGGGGGGATAGAAGCTAAATTTATTAAGTCTTGAATTTATCCCCCAGCTTTAGGTAACTCCCAAACTACCCCTTAAAACCAATTATTAAAAAACAACCATGATTTAGTCGTTGCAAACATACAGTCTTTTTATTAGTCTCACCAAACTTTTTTCAAACTTTTTTTTTCACAAATACATCACTCAATATTTTTCAAGAGGATGGTAATAGATCATTAATCTGTTTAAGTAATTGATAAATAGAACTAAATAAAGTTAAAATTTATAAGATAGACTATCATCTTTTAAGGGTGAAAATTGCATATTTTGCTAGAACTGAGATAAAAATGCTGTGAGATTGTCGCTTCTGTTCAGGTTCAGTTTCTTTCTGAGCCTGGTTCGGGCCATTTCTATACTACGAACGCTCTGATGAGTAATGTTGGAAATGTCCTTTGTGGATAAGTTCATTTTGAGAAATGCTGAGATCTTTTTTTCATTGTTTGATAACTTCGGATAGCTTTGGTAAATCTTGTCATAAAAGGACTGGTTTACCTGCCTAAAAGTTAATTCAAACTGAGACCAAAAATCTTCAGTCTTATCCTGCCTCAGATTATTGACAATCTCTTTAAGTTCCTCTTCAATATTTTCTGGCTGGGTTTCGATCAGGTGCTCCAACTGCCCCATCACGGTTTGGACCAGTCCGGTTTTTTCGATCAGCTGTGCTATTTTTGAATTGAGGTCCCTGTTTTTTGACTCAAGGTCAAGTTCAAGTTGTTCTTTTTCTTTTTCCAGCAGAGAACGCTCAAGTTTCTCTGCCTTTTTCTGTAAGGAAATATCTTTAATGAATGCCCCCATCTGAATTGGGGTACCAACGGGATCTTTAATGATCCATCCTTTCACTGCTACAGGCATTATTGTACCATCTTTACGGATATAGTTTCGTTCAACCGAATCAACTGTATCGCCAAACAGGATTGAATTGCGCAGAACTGGTAATTCTTCTTCTTTGTCTTTGTCAGCAGAAAGGTCGAAAATACTTCGTTTTGCTAATTCCTCTGAAGTGTAACCAATCATGTTAAGGAAGACATTGTTGGTGGAAATAATCATCCCTTCAAGTGTGCATAAAATAATACCATCGGGAGAAGTGTCAAAAAGCAACCTGAACTTTTTCTCGCTTGTAATCAGGGCATCCTCAGCATTTTTTCTATCAGTAATCTCAATCGAAAATCCAATGACGCCAACAATTTCACCATCAAGAGTTCTGTAAGGAATTTTATCAGTAACGAACCATCGTTTTGGATCGTTGAGCAGTGGTTCAACAATATTTCTTTTTGGTAATCCTGTCTGAATTACTTCCAGATCATCTTTCCAGAATTCATCAGCTAGCAATTTATTATCAATTAGGTCGGATACTTGTTTCCCAAGTATCATATCCATTGAAAGTCCGGTGGCATCACGAAAACATTTATTCATTGCAATAATCCTGTTTTGGTTGTCCTTTACAAAGATCATTGCAGGAATTGAGTCAAGCAATAGCTGCCTGAATTGCTGCTCTTTGAAATGCTCACGGAGGATTATTTGCTGATCAGAGATGTCGTTAATGTAACATACTATAGCCGTCTTATCGTTAAAGTGAATGGCCTTGCATAAAACCGAAACTTCAATAATACCACCAGTGGCTTTTTTGGCTGAACTGTTAAAAATAAATGAACCTTTCTGCAGCACTTTTTCTTTGATCTCTTCCCAGCGGATTGGCGACGTTGAATAGAACTTTTTTATGCTCAGTTCGTGTCCTGTTTTAGGGTCAATTCCAAACGTAATTTTTGCATTCTCATTAGAAAAAATTATCTTGTTATTTTCGTCTGATACAACAATAGCTGTAGGGGAGTTATCCAGCAGGTTCAGAAAATCTGTGCTTGTCATAAGTTCTTGTAGTTATTCATTTAATAAAAAATTAAACCATTGTCTATCATTGCCTTCATTTTAATCCATTTATCGCAGATGTTCTATTTACCCCCTATGAGTCTTAAGATGTCATTTCCATTGGCAAAAATGAGAAGCCCGAATAAAATTACCATACCCACAATCTGGGAGTACTCAAGAAATTTATCGCTTGGTTTACGTTGAGCAATTATTTCATAAAACAGGAACATTACATGACCTCCATCAAGTGCCGGGATGGGCAGAACATTCAGGATAGCCAGCATGATTGAAAGAAAGGCAGTGAGTCCCCAGAATGCCTGCCAATCCCAGGAAGAAGGGAAAATTGAGCCAATTGTTATAAATCCGCCTATTGATTCATATGCTTTTACTTCTTTCGAAAACAGCAAACGCATTTGCTTAATGTAGCTGGAAACTCCATTAAAAGCTTTGGATGTTCCTGCAGGTATTGCTTCGAGGAAGGAGTAGCGTTTTTCTTTGAGATTGAAAAAGTTTGAAGGACTCTGAGGGTAAACGCCAATCACCCCTTCAGGCGCTACAGTGACATTTTTGGTCAAAGTATCTCCCTGGCGTATAATTGATAGTGCTACCTGTTCCCCTTTGAAATTTGTTATTTCTTTTCTGAATTCATCGAAAAAATCAATGAATCTGTCATTAATTCCAATGATTTGATCATCCACCTGCAAACCGGCGTTCGCTGCAGGCGAATCTTTTGTAAAAGCGCCGGCAATAAAAGGATATCGTACACCTATAAACTCGGGATTTCGATGATGCACCATCTTGTTGAGAAATCCTTTGGGGATTTGCAATTCTGCAAGTTGACCATTACGCATGACCTGGATGGTTTTTGCTTCTTCGATAATTATGTGCGAAGGTATTTTATGGAATTCTTCAACATTTTGATTATCAATCGAAATGATCTGGTCTCCATTTCGTAATCCCATTTCGTAAGCCAGTGAGTCAACAGTTATTCCGTATTTTACTTCCGAAGTGGGAAGGTATTCTTCACCCCAACTGAAAAGCATGACAATGTAAATGGCAATGGCCAAAAGGATATTAACAAGGACGCCTCCAAGCATTATGATGAGTCTTTGCCAGGCAGGTTTCGATCTGAACTCGTAAGGTTGAGGTGGTTGCTTCATTTGCTCCTTGTCCATCGATTCGTCAATCATTCCCGAAATTTTAACATAACCACCAAGTGGTAGCCATCCTAATCCGTATTCAGTTTCTTTGTATTGAAACTTAAAAAGCGAAAACCAGGGATTAAAGAATAGGTAGAATTTCTCAACGCGGGTTTTAAAAAATTTTGCTGCGATAAAATGTCCAAATTCGTGAAAAATTACGAGGATAGATAGACTGAGAAGTAGCTGCGTTGCTTTGATTAATATTTCCATTGAATGATTTAAGCTTTAAATTGATACTTGACTAAATTTTGTGCGTACGCTTTTGTTTGTTTATTGGTTTGGACTAATTCCTCAAAATCAGGATTTTCAATAAAACTGATTTTTTCCATACAATGTTCAATAAGATCAGTGATTTGCAGAAACCCAACTTTACCACTCAAAAAAGATTCTACAGCTACTTCATTGGCAGCGTTCAGAATGCATGGCATGTTTCCTTTTTTGGCTAGTGCCTCATAAGCAAGTCCCAAGTTGGGGAATGTTTCTCTATCAGGTGGATAAAACGAAAGATTCGATTGATGCGAAAAATCAAAACGGGGAAAAGTGCTGGATATTCTGGCGGGGTAAGATAATGCAAACTGGATAGGTAAACGCATATCTGGTGGTCCCATCTGTGCTTTCATGCTGCCATCAATAAACTGAACAATTGAGTGGATAACCGATTGCGGATGGATTAAAACCTCTATTTGATCGACATTGAGATTAAAAAGCCATTTCGCTTCGATAACTTCTAAACCCTTATTCATTAATGAAGCAGAGTCAATGGTGATTTTAGCTCCCATTTCCCATTTAGGATGCTGAAGAGCATGCTCCGGAGTTACATACTGCAAAAAATCTTTTCCTTTTCCTAAAAAAGGTCCACCGGATGCTGTGAGGTAAATTTTTTCGATGTTATCAGTTCTTTCTCCTCTGAGGCACTGGAAAATAGCTGAATGCTCCGAATCTACCGGTATGATTTTTACATTGTTTTTTTTGGCAAGATTTGTTAACATTTCGCCAGCTACAACTAATGATTCTTTATTTGCCAAAGCAACGTTTTTTCCGTTTTTAATGGCATTTATCGTTGGTTTAAGACCGGCAAACCCAACCAGAGCAACAAGTACTAGATCCACATCATCACGTTCGACAATGCTGTTAAGATCATCAATACCGGTGTAAACCGCAATATTTTTTCCTCTTAAAGCTGAGCGAACTGTTTCAAATGAATTTTCACACCCAATCACTACAGCTTTAGGTTCAAACTCGAGTGCCTGCTCAATAAGTTTTTCTGAACTAATTTGAGCAGATAATACAACAATTTGGAAATGACCCGGATTGTTTTTCACAACGTCCAACACCTGTTTTCCTATTGATCCTGTTGATCCTAGTAATGCTATTCTTTTCACCAAAGGTTTGCTAATTGCATGAGCAAAAATACAACATTTTGTCAAAATGAGATGAATTCTTCAGGATCAACCGGCTTGCCATCGTACCAAAGTTCGAAGTGCAAATGCGGACCTGTCTGAAGTTCACCTGATTCACCTACAAATGAGATAATTTCACCGGCTTTGACAAATGCTCCCTGCTGTTTTAGCAAACTGGAGTTGTGCTTGTAAACGGAAATCAATTGATGCTGATGTTGGATACAAATGATGTGACCTGTTTCGAGGGTCCAGTCAGAAAAAATGACAGTTCCATCAAGAATTGACTTGATGGATTCATTCGGATTTGCCACGATATCAATTCCATAATGCGCCTGTGTAGGATTAAACTTTCGTGTGATGATCCCATTGATTGGTGTGAAAAAATAAATGTTGCCAATATTGGTTGGCGAGTATGAAAACATTGTATTTGGGTAGAGGTTAAACTGGGTCTGATTTTCGTATTCTTCACGAAGCATCGAATCAGCAGAGGAATGCCTCAGTGTGATTGTATCATAATGCGGCATAGCTTCGTATTGCGGAATTGGCTCTTCGCTCATTTCATCATTAGTAAGTATTCTTCTTAGGTTTTCCAAATACAATGACCGGCTTTTTAGTTCATTTTCAAGTGAGTCAGTTCTTCGTTGCAGGTCATAAATCTGTTTGGGTAGGGTGAGATTAGTATAGCCAGGAATATATTCGCGTAGCGAAGTAAAAGCAACAAGGTAAATGGTCATTACAATTAAAAGGACGATAACAGTACCCACACTTACAAAAACGCCAAGCCTGGTGACTAAAAACGAGAATTTTTCTTCGTACGTTTGGGCATCCATTAACACCAGCTTGTACTTTCGAAGTAGTTTCGGCGATTGTCCCCAGGAACGTTTTTTATTTTTTTCCATTATAACTTTCCGAGATAGGTCTGTTAAGTATTTGTCTGCAAATATCTTCAAATTTTGATTCAGCAATTTTGACAACGTTCAAAGAAGTATTTTAGTTTCAACAATGTTTTATCGGGCAGCATTTTTAAAGGTATCAACTTTTTTACAGAATAATATTTTTCAAAATTATCAGTTTAAAATGTTCGGTTAAAATGAAGGGTTAAAGATATTAAATTATTGATTTGGAAAAGTTTAAAAATACAATTTTCATCAGGTGGAAAAGTCGGTTAATGGTTACCCTACTTACTTTTGGGTTCGGTGTAATTGTATTTTCAACTTTTACTTCATGTTCTACCAAGAAAAATACCTTTACCAGGCGTGCTTACCATAATCTCGTAGCTCACTATAATACTTATTGGAATGGTAATGAAAGTTTCAAAGAAGGGGTGAGGACACTGGAGAAGACCGCTGCCGACAACTACACTTCTGTGCTTCCTGTTTTCAAATTTGGCAATGAACAGGAAGCAATATCCGTGGCTTTTAACATGGATCGTGCCATCGAAAAATCGTCGAAGGTAATCTTAAAGCATTCGATGTATTTTAAGCGGAAAGAATATGTCCGCAGGGTTATGGATAGCTACATGCTGATTGGAAAATCCTATCTCTATAAACGGGAGTATTCCAATGCAAGAAGGACATTCGAATGGGTTTCTAGTTTTTACGATAACGATGATATAAAATACGAAGCTGACCTTTGGTTGGCTATGACCTACAACCAAAATCGTGAATTCGAAAAATCAAGTACAATGCTTGATAACCTGAATAAAAATATCAGGAATGGTAAAGCACCATCAAGTCTTGATAAACAGTTTCAGATGGTTTATGCTGATTATTTCATTCTTCAGGGTGACTATCAGCCGGCCATCAAACATCTTCAGAGAGCTATTGAGCTCAACGCCAAGAAGAAGGATAAAAACCGGTTAAGGTTTATTCTTGCTCAGATTTATCAGGAAATAGGTGATATGAAAGAAGCCGCCAGACTTTATCAACTGGTTATTAAGAAAAACCCACCTTATGAAATGTCTATCAACGCTAAGATAAACCTTGCAAAAACCTATGATATTAAAAGGAGTAACAGAAGTATGATCGTTAAGAAGTTGGAAAAGCTTCTAAAAGATTCAAAAAACACCGATTACCGCGATCAGATCTATTATGCGCTGGCTGACATGTACATGAAGGACAATCAAATGGAACAGGTGATTGAATACCTCACTTTGTCGGTTGCGACCAGCGTATCCAATGATTATCAAAAGACACTTTCCTCACTTAAACTGGCCGACATCTATTTCGAAGAACCTGATTACCCCCTTGCACAGGCTTATTACGACACTGCCATGCAGGTTTTGCCACGAGAATTTCCCAACTACGACAACATCAAGAACAAAACCGAAATCCTTACTGAGCTCATAACCAATTTGCAAGTGATCAGTACCCAGGATAGTTTGCAAAATATGGCACGAATGCCTGAAGCGGAAAGGAACAAGTTAATTGATGCACAAATTAAAAAAATTGCTGAAGAAGAAGCCCTAAGGGCCGAGCAGGAAAGAGAAGCCCAGCGAACTGTTTCAATGCTTGAGCAAACAACAAATCAGCAAAACAGAACCATGCAGCAATCGGGGGGATGGTACTTTTATAATCCTTCTGCAGTTAGTTTTGGTTACACTGAGTTTGTGAACAAGTGGGGAAGACGGAAGTTGGAGGATTTATGGAGATTGAGCAACAAGCAAGTTATTCTTGAATTTGACGAACTTGCTGAAGAGTTGGAAGGAGATAGTCTAAGTGTAGCAGACACCGTGAAAGTAGAGACCGATCCCAAGAAACGAGAGTTTTACCTTCAAAACTTGCCACTTACTGAAGAAAAAGTAGCTGCTTCAAATGCAATGATTGAGGATGCGTTGTTTGTCGTTGGTTACATTTACAAAGACGGGCTTAAGGACAACTTAAAATCAATTGAATCATTCGAGGAGCTGTTAAGAAGATTTCCAGAGCATGAAAACCTGTTGATGGTATATTATCAGCTGTATAAAAATTTTGAAGAGGTTCCGGATGCTCAAAAGGCGGATTATTATAAAAACAAGATTATTAACGATTTTCCTGATACCGATTATGCCAAGATACTGCTCGACCCTAATTATAATCTTGTAGTCCAGGCACGGCTTGATGCAGCCAGCAATTTTTATTTTGATACCTATTCCGCCTATATGAGCAATCAGTTTTACCTGGTAATTAACAATTATAATATAGCAGTTGAAAGGTATCAGGAAAGCGAACTTATTTCAAAGTTTGAATTTTTAAAGGCACTTGCATTCGGGAAACTGCAAAATCTCGATACACTTAAGCAGTCATTAGAACATATTGTGGTTAATTACCCTGAGAGCGAGGTCAAACCTTTGGCACAGGAAATCCTCAACCGGCTTAGGCCTGATGAGACCGGCCAACTCGTTTTGCTCGAAACGCCGGCTGCTTCCGATGAAATTGTTGGAGAAGAATTACCTGTTGAAGATTTCTCTACAATTTATTCGGACAATCAATCCGCAGTTCATTTCTTCGCTCTTGTTGTTGATGGAAGTAAAACCAATATCAATGCCTTAAAAATAAGATTTTCCGACTTCAATTCAAACTATTTTAAGTTATCGCAACTTAAGATAAACAGCCTGGTCTTTGATAATGATTTGCAGTTGGTCACAGTTGGGAATTTCGAAAATGCTGAAAAAGCGATGATTTATTACCGTTCAGCAATGAATAATACTTACATAACAACTCCTCTTGAAAGTGCAGGCGCTTCTAGTTTTGTAGTTACAACCGACAATTATCCCCTTTTGTATCGGGAAAAAGATGTCAATTCCTATTTGCAATTTTTTGAGAGAAATTACCTAAACGAATAATTTTTCCAGTCATAGCTTTACTTAAACTGAAATTTTCTTACTTTCGCAAATGTTTAGCAAAATCAAAATTACACAAATCATGGCAAAATCTACCAGCAGCGATATTCCTCCCTCAATCAATTTTATAGGGAGTGGAACAAACATAACCGGCGATATAAAATCAAACGGCGATTTCAGAATTGATGGGAATCTTACTGGTTCTATTAATTCGAAGGGGAAGATCGTAATTGGCCAGTCTGGCAAAGTAGACGGCGAGATTGTTTGCCAGAACGCTGATATTTCTGGTGAAATAAGGGCAAAAGTAATTGTTCACGAATTACTTACCCTTAAAGCCACTGCAATCCTCACCGGAGACATTTACACAAGCAAACTGGCCATTGAACCAGGTGCAATTTTTACGGGTGCATGTAATATGAATGAAATTCCTGGGCAAATTAAACCTGAACTTTTAAAAAAATCAGAAGTGTTGAAACCCAAGGAGGCTGTGAAAGTGGATTAAATCAATGGTTCATCTTTGCATTCAACACTTACTATCAAAAACAATTTCCAATTGGTTTACAGTTATCAAAACTTACGATGCTTCCTTCCGAACAAAAGCTCCAATTTAAAAAATTTCTTGTCATTAATTTGATTGCCGGGGCGTTCCTTTTTGCCTTTTACGGATTCGCAGTCTATATTTTATCAGGCGAGTATCTTACCCCAATGATGCCTGCTATCATCGCGTTTTTTGTTGTGATCCACCTTTTTATCTTCTATTATAAACTGAAAATCTTAAAAACCAAAAACAGTAAGTTTATCAACCTCTTACTACTGCTCAACTCGCTGAAAATGATACTCTTTATTGCCATCATTGCTATTTATGCATTTTTTTTCAGAAGCGATGCGCTCAATTTTGCGGTTGGATTCTTTATTTGTTATGCGGTTTTCACCACCATTCTTGTCAGGCATTTTAACATCTTACAAAGGACTTCCTGATCATTTTTTTCCTTTTTATTCTTTCACTTTTGACACTAAAGATCCTTCAGTATGGATTAATTTTGTTTAAGTTGGCCACTTTAAGTGTTAAACATTTTGTTCAGTTGCTTGTTTAATAACCTAAATACTTAAACAAGCATTAAAGTGGCGCTTACAAAATACTCCATACGGGATTTAGAGCAATTGACAGGTATTAAAGCTCATACCCTGAGAATTTGGGAAAAACGTTACAATGTGGTTACACCTAAACGTACCCCTACTAATATAAGGTATTACACGGATGATGACCTGAAGAAGCTTCTGAACGTTTCTATTCTTAACAGGCATGGGTTCAAAATCTCCAATATTGCTTGTCTTGAGAACGACGACCTCGGGAAAAAAATCATATCAATTACCAACAAGTCTTTAGACACAGACACTAACCTTGAGAACCTCATTATCTCAATGATAGAGATTGATGAAGGTAAATTTGAGAAAATTCTCTCCACTATGATTATCAATATGGGTTTCGAAGAGACCTTTATTAAGGTAGTCATTCCATTTTTTGAGAAGATTGGTGTTCTTTGGCAAATAGGTACAATAAACCCTGGTCAGGAACACTTTATCACCAATTTGATACGTCAGAAGATCATTGTTGCAATCGACGGGCTTTTCCGACCTGTAAATTCAGTAAACCAAAAAACCTTTCTGCTATATTTGCCGGATGGTGAGTTACATGAAATAGGACTTTTGTTTTATTCATATTTGATTCAGAAGCGGGGGCATAAAGTGATTTACCTGGGGCAAATGGTACCTTTTGAGGATCTGGTAGCCGTTGCTGAGGCTCAAAACCCGGATGTGTTCCTTTCGATATTTACGGCAAACCTCCTCAATGAAAATTTAGAAGAGCACTTACAAAAGTTAAGTATGAAATTTCCTCAAAGCCGAATTATCGCCGGTGGGTTGCAATTCGGGTTAAACAGTTTTAAAATTCCTCCGAACGCAACAATTATTAGCGATACCAAATCATTCAAGGAGGAATTGAAGAAATTTGAGTAAGATTAAGCATTAAAACCGGGGGTATTTTCCCGGTTTTTTTTTGGAGGGGAATTCAATATTATGCCTAAAACCGCTTTAAAATACTCTATTATGCATTTTTAAGAATTATTTAGAATTAGAATAAATTAGCGTGTTTAACTTTTCATATTTTTGTCGCGAGTTTTTTCGCTAAAAAGTTGGACTATTAAAATTGATGTCTATCTTTAGTTTGTTTACTGTTAAACAAAATGATATTTTGATCAATTTTTAATGTATTGATAATCAGGGAAATATGTCTTAATCACTTTGTAATTAACTTTTTTTGACATTTTTTCTCCTTCAGATAATCAAAAAGTGTTTAACTTTGCATCGTAAAAATTAAACAAATTATTAACGCTAATTTTAATTGCTATGGGAACTATGGAATTTAATAATCAGCTTGCAAGTTTACAAGATAACCTGACCTATTTCGCTCAATCGTTAACTCAGAATTCGGAGGATGCCAAAGACCTCGTTCAGGAAACCTACCTGAAAGCATTGACTTACCGCGACAAGTTTGAAGCAAACACCAACCTGAAGGCATGGACATACACCATCATGAAGAACACCTTTATTAATAACTACCGCCGTAACGTTAAAATGAGTACAATGGTTGACAATACTGCAGATCTCTTTTTTCTGAATTCCGGAAGTTCCTCAGAGGAGGCCACACCTGATTCAGTTTACTCTCATAAAGAGATTTCCAAGGTTGTGAACAACCTTGAGGATGAGCACCGTGTTCCATTTCAGATGCACCACGAAGGATTTAAATACAAAGAAATCGCCGAGCACCTCGACTTATCCATCGGAACTGTGAAGAGCAGAATTTTCTTCAGTCGAAAGAAATTAATGAAAGCGCTTAAAGATAATTGAAGTCAATTGTCAATTGAAAAGCTCCGGTATTCGGGGCTTTTTTTATGCTTTGTATTTTCCAAAAATCTCCTCCAATTTATGGTACCTGAAATCGAAGATTTCTTTTACTCTTCTGTTTATAATTAGTTTCTCGGCCATCCTTCCAGGTAAACCAAATCCCACAGAATAATTAACGATATCGGTCATTTCGATTCCATTTGGCACCTCTTTGAACCAATGTTGATGATGCCAGATGCTGAATGGCCCTGATTTTTGATTATCCACAAAAAAATGTGGTTCCCTCAGGTGTGTTATTTCAGTCATCCATTTTAAGGAAATATTCAGTATTGGGCTTACCCGATAGGTTATGATCATACCGGCATACATTCTTTCAGTACCGATGTCCGAGGTAATATCAAAACCCATAAATTGTGGTGTGATTGTCTTCAGATTCTTCGGATTACTAAAAAACTCCCAGGCTTCATTCATCGTGATGGGTAAGTGTTGATTTCTCTTGAGCAGCATATAATAATGTTTAATGAATAGGCAAAAAACATAAACTATTCAATTTATGTTTAATATCAGGGTATTTTGTAATTAAATGGATATCAATGTATAAAATAAAATTGAAAACTGTTTAATCTAAAAAAATGTTAAAACAAGGCAACTTTGTTTAATATTTTAGACTATATGTTGAACAATAAATTTTAAATTGAGTTTATTGTTTAAATTAATTCAAAATTTTTATTCACTATTAACTTAAATTAAAATCTATCATGAAAACGACAAGGAACTTTTACACAGCAATTATGCTTTTCCTCCTGATTGGAGCGACTTCATTATTTGCTCAGACAGCAAAAATTCAGTTGATTCACAATTCAGCTGATGCAATTAGTCAAAACGTAGATATTTACGTGAATGATGCTTTACTTATCGATAACTTTGAGTTCAGAACCGCCACCAAATTTTTTGATGTACCAGCCGGAGTTGATCTTAAAGTGACGGTTGTTCCAAATACTTTTGACATACCAAATGAATTGAAGTGGGAGCAGACAGTCAACTTCCAGCGTGATGAGCAGTATATTATCGTTGCAAACGGTTTGTTGGTAGAGTCGAGGTACACTCCATTCAAACCTTTCTCAGTCTATCCGTTTGCTGGCGCCAGAACTCAATCCATAAATGCCAGCAATAATGATGTTGAAACAAAATACACTGATGTGCTTGTATTTCATGGCTCAACCGATGCGCCCAGTGTTAACGTGGTTGAATCAGGTGTCGGAGCTGGAACCATAATCAGTGATTTTTCCTACGGTACTTATGCCGGATATCTTTCACTTCCTACTAATGATTACATTTTACAAGTGACCAATACTGATGAAACAGTAGTTGTAGCTCAATATTCCGCACCACTTCAAACCCTGGGTCTTGAAGATATGGCACTCACAGTTTTGGCTTCTGGTTTCCTAAATCCATCCGAGAATTTTGATGGCGCTGCTTTTGGTCTTTACGTCGCATTACCTTCAGGTGGCGACCTAATCCCTTTGCCTCTGGTTGAAACCGAAAACAGAAATACCGCCCGCGTTCAGGTGATCCACAATTCAGCCGATGCAGCCGCAGTAGTTGTTGATGTGTGGTTGAACCAAACCAAATTGATTGACAACTTTGCCTTCCGTACATCTACACCTTTTATAGATGCCCCTGCCGGTGTACTTCTTAACATTGGCATTGCTCCTCCAAACAGCACCAGTTGGACTCAGTCATTCAGCATAAAACAAGTAGCCTTGACTGCGGACCAAACCTATGTAATTGTTGCTAATGGCATTACCAGCACATCCGGATACACCCCTTCACCTTCCTTCAGTGTGAGTGTTTATCCTATTGGTCGTGAGGCCGCTTCCCAGCCAGGAAACACTGATGTACTGGTTGTACACGGCTCTACCGATGCACCTTCTGTTGATATTTATGAAACGGGTGTTGGCGCAGGTCTGATTGTTGATGATCTTACTTACGGTAATGTTGCAGGCTATCTTGAGCTTGAAACGTTAGATTATGTAATCGATATCCGTGATGAAACCGGAACTTCAACAGTTGCTGCTTACCAGGCACCACTTACTACTCTTGGTCTCGAAGGCGCTGCCTTGTCAGTGATTGCTTCAGGATTTCTGAATCCGGCCAACAACAGCAATGGCGAAGCTTTTGGATTGTACGTTGCCCTGCCATCAGGCGGTGATCTTATTCCTTTGCCACTGTACCAGCCAACTCAAACTGCCCGCGTTCAGGTAATCCACAATTCAGCTGATGCAGCTGCAGCAGTAGTAGATGTATGGCTT